>NZ_DASZCQ010000161.1:0-13274 GCF_035942955.1 Actinophytocola sp.
GGCCGCGGCCGCGATGACCTCGGCCAGAGCGCAGCACGCCGAGCAGGAACGCGCGCAGCGGCAGCGGTCGGCCGAGCAGATCGCCGGGCTTGAGCGAGCGCACGCCGAGGCGGAGAGCGCGGAGCGGGTCGGGGTGCGCGCGGAGGTGGCCGCCCAGCGCTCGCAGTGGCGGGCCGAGCAACGGACGCTGGTCACCGCGGCGCACGCGGAGGCGCAGGCCGCCGTCGGGACCGCCGGCGAGACCGTGGCGAGCGAGCGGCAGCGCGCCGACACCGAGGCCGCCCAGCATCACCGGCAGGGCGAGCAGGAGGCCGCCGAGGCGCGCCGGGAGGGTGAGCGGGAGGCGGCCCAGCACCGGGCCGAGGCGCAGCGGGAGAGCGGCGGCGGCGGGTTCCTCGGCTGGGTGGCGTCCCGGGCGCAGTCCCTGTTCGACCGGGTCAAGCAGGGCATCTCGGCGGCGTTCGAGAAGGCGCGCCAGGCGGTGCGCACCGCCATCGAGAAGGCCCAGCAACTCGCCACGGCGGTGATCGAGCGGGCAAGGCAGGCCGCGGTCGCCGCGATCCGCGTGGCCGGCACCGTGTTGACCGCGATCGGCGACCGCGTCCTCGCCGGCTTCCCCGCGCTGCGCGACCGGTTCCGCAACGCCATCCAGGCCCGGGTCCGCCAGGCCGAGGCCGCGGTGAACCGGCTCGCGGAGGGCCTGAAGTCGGGCGTGCGGGCGGCCCTCGGCCTGCTCGGCCGGGGTCTCGCCGCGCTGCTGTCCGGCCTGGAGCGGGGGCTGAAGGCCGCCGTCGACGGCGTCGCCGCCACCGTGCGCGGCGCGATCAACGCCGCAAGAGCCGCGCTGCAGACGCTCGGCGCGTTCATGGCGGTCGCGCGCGACCTCGCCGCCAACCCCGGCGCGTGGCTGCGCAACCTGGCCGCCTCGGTCATGGACGGCATCCGCAACCACCTGTGGCAGGCCCTCAAGAGCGCTCTGCAGCAATGGTTCAACGACAAGGTCGAGCAGGTGCTCGGGCTCGGCCGGGCGGTCTGGAACCTGCTCACCCGCGGCGGCATCTCGCTCGCCCGGATCGGCCAGCTGGCCTGGCAGGGCATCAAGCAGGCCGTCCCACCCGCCCTCATCGCCATCCTGGTCGAGAAGCTCGCCTCGATGATCATTCCCGCCGCCGGCGCCGTCCTGGCCATCATCCAGGGTCTGCAGGCCGCCTGGGGCGCCGTCAGCCGCATCCTGCAGGCCATCGACCGCTTCGTCACCTTCCTCAAGGCGGTCAAGTCCGGCACCGGCGGCCAGGCCTTCGCCGCCGCCGTCGCCGCGGCCGCCGTCGCCGTCACCGATTTCGTCTCCAACTGGCTCCTCGCCCGCCTCGCCCGCGGCGCCTCCCGCATCGCCAACAAGATCCGCGCCATCGCCCGCCGCATCGGCGCCGCCCTCAAACGCGTGGCCCGCCGCATCGGCGGCGCCCTCCGCCGCCTGGGCCGCCGCATCGGCGACCGCTTCCGCAACCTCCGCGACCGCTTCCGCGCCTGGCGCGACCGCAGACGGGGGAGCCGTCGGCAGCCACGGGAGGCACCGCAGCAGAAGCTCGACCGAGTTGTGGGTGTCCTCCGGCCCACGCTCGAGCGCATCCTGTCGAGGGGTGTTTCGGGGATCTTCCTCCGGGCGCGGCTACTTGCCCTGCGGCTGCGGCACGGGCTGACCGCCCTGACAGCGAAGAACCATGGCAATCGCACCGAGATTGTCGCCAGGGTGAACCCGTCCGCACCGGTCACCTTTGGACTCAAACCTGAGGAGCACCGCGTTCGTGAGATCGTCCAGGAAGCGAGCCTCACGGTGTCCGCAGAACAAGGTGACCGCGCCTTTCAGATGGATCAGTCCAGACGCGCCGACCGTCCCGATGCGCCTCTGGAGGAACGGGCCGCGATCAGCATCACGGGCGGGCGGGACTACCTCGCCTTCGCGCAGCATGGAAGCGATCCGAGCTTGCGCCGGCAAAAAGGAAGTGAGCTCCGTTATCTCGTGGGACGAGACGGCATCGAAGTTCGCGAGCGCAAGGGAAGTGGGGACCAACTGAACTGGTTCACAGGGGGCTCGGGTTCCTACAGCATCGGTTCCGAGCAGCCCTTTCCTACTTTCCGGCAAAGCGGCCCTACGGGGGTCCCCACCGCCGCGCACGACCTGTTGCCGGGAGACCTCAGCCGGCTCGGAAGCAATGACCGGGAGGCGGCGCAAAACCTCGCCCACTTCGTCAGGACGGGCGTTGTACCGGCGGGGCTTGAGTCGCGTCGCGACCAGCTGGCCAGCCATGCCATGCTGCTCTTCGGCCGCGAGTCAGCACGAAACATCGGCAACGCCGCTCACGCGCCCATGATGCTCGACCTGGTTGGCAGCGGGCGCGCTTCCTTCCGTGACATGCTCGACGACCCCAGACGGTTTCTGCCGCTCTGGGGCCGGGGCGTGCCGAAGAAGGGTGACCCGCTCTACGCCTCCGCCTGGAGCCGCACGGGTGGGGCCCTCCCGATGTCCATGGGCTCCGCCCAGCAGGCGGCTCGCGATCTTCGCGGTGGTCGCAATACCCGGGAGGCGCGGGAGCTGGCCCGCCGTGAGTACGAGCTCATCATGCGGTGGCTGCGCGCGGTCGGCTTCGTTTACCGGCCAGGTCCGGAGGGCGAGGCTGCCCTCCGGCAGTTTGTGATCAATCGGCTCCGCCAGTTTTACGGAGTGGCCGGAAGGACCGTCGCCCAGGCCTGAGGGACTCACCACGGGTAGGTGGTGCCGCCGCCTCGGCGAGGAACACGCCGGTCGGAGCGCCGGGGGCATGGTCACCTGGCTGGCGATGTGGCTACCGCCTTGCTCGGCCGTCGGGATGCCGGTGTGGTTCCCACGAGGCACTGCAGCTACTGAAGGTAGTCGGCACCCAATCGTTGAGGCGCTTGACGGTTGATCGGCGTTCTGCGCGGGGTCAGCATGGATGGGTACCGGTGCGGCGGGGTCGTGGCCTGGGCGACCCGGTTGTGTATACCGTATGCACAGGTAGGGTTGGGGAGGTGAGCATGACTCCCGATGAGCCGTCGATGGCCGAGCGGGTGCGGGCCGTGGTCGACGTGCACCGCGGTGACCGGGGGGCGCTGCTGCCTGTTTTGCACGGCGTGCAGGCCGAGTTCGGCTACGTCCCGCCCGAGGTGGTGCCGGTGATCGCCGAGGAGCTGAACCTGTCCAGGGCCGAGGTGCACGGGGTGATCAGCTTCTATGCCGACTTCCGGTCCGAGCCGGCCGGCCGGACCGTGGTGAAGCTGTGCCGGGCCGAGGCGTGCCAGTCGGTGGGTGCGGAACGGCTGGTCGCGCACGCCCAGCAGGTGTTCGGGGTCAAGCTCGGGCAGACCACCGCGGACGGCTCGGTGACGCTGGAGCAGGTGTTCTGCCTCGGCAACTGCGCGCTGGGGCCGGCGGCGCAGATCAACGGCAAGCTGCACGGCAGGCTGGACGAAACCCGGCTGGACTCGCTTATCGTGAACGCGGAGACGGGACGGGCATGACCACCACGATCTATGTGCCGCGGGATTCGGCCGCCCGCAGCGTCGGCGCCGACGAGGTGGCCGCCGCGATCAGCGCCGCGGGAGCGGACATTCGCTTGGTGCGCAACGGTTCCCGCGGCATGCTCTGGCTGGAGCCGCTGGTCGAGGTGGACACGCCGGGCGGGCGCATCGGTTACGGCCCGCTCACCCCCGCCGACGTGCCGGGCCTGCTGGCCGACCTCGGCGGCGCGCACGCCAAGCGCCTCGGCCCGGTGGACGAGCTGCCGTGGATGGTCGCGCAGCAGCGGCTGTGCTTCGCCCGCGTCGGGGTGACCGACCCGCTGTCCGCCGACGACTACCTGGCCCACGGCGGGCTCGCCGGCCTGCGCCGGGCCATCGAGCTCGGCCGGGAGGCCACCGTCGGGCAGATCGCCGAGTCCGGGCTGCGCGGCCGCGGCGGGGCCGGCTTCCCGGCCGGGATCAAGTGGAAGACCGTGCTGGACACCCCGGGCGAGCCGAAGTTCGTGTGCTGCAACGCCGACGAGGGCGACAGCGGCACGTTCGCCGACCGGATGCTCATGGAGGGCGACCCGTTCTGCCTGATCGAGGGCATGACGATCGCCGCGTACGCGACCGGCGCCACCGAGGGCTACGTCTACCTGCGCTCGGAGTACCCCGACGCGGCCCGCATGCTGCGCCAGGCCATCGAGATCGGCTACGCGCGCGGCTGGCTCGGCGAGAACGTGCTCGGCGCCGGGTTCGCCTTCGACCTGTTCCTGCGGGTGGGCGCGGGCGCGTACATCTGCGGCGAGGAGACCTCCATGCTCGACAGCCTGGAGGGCAAACGCGGTATGGTGCGCGCCAAGCCGCCGATCCCGGCGATCAGCGGCCTGTTCGGCAAGCCGACCCTGGTGCACAACGTGCTCACGCTGGCCTCGGTGCCGGAGATCCTGGCCGGCGGCGCCGAGGCGTACGCCGCGCTTGGCGCCGGGCGGTCCCGGGGCACCCAGGTGTTCCAGCTGGCCGGCAACATCGCGCGCGGCGGAGTGTTCGAGACCGCGTTCGGCATGACGCTGCGCGAGCTGGTCGACGACTACGGCGGCGGCACCAGGTCCGGCCGGCCGATCCGCGCGGTGCAGGTCGGCGGCCCGCTCGGCGCCTACCTGCCGGCGTCCGATTTGGACATTCCGCTGGACTACGAGGCGTTCACCGCGGCCAAGGCCATGCTGGGCCACGGCGGCATCGTGGTGTTCGACGACACCGTGGACATGGCCGCGATGGCCCGGTTCGCGATGGAGTTCTGCGCCGAGGAGTCCTGCGGCAAGTGCACCCCGTGCCGGGTCGGCTCGGTGCGCGGGGTGGAGACCATCGACAGGATCGTGGCCGGGCAGGATCCGGACGCGAACCTGGCTCTGCTGAGCGATCTCTGCGAGCTGATGACCGACGGATCACTGTGCGCCATGGGCGGGCTGACCCCCAACCCGGTGCTCAGCGCGCTGCGGCACTTCCCGGACGACTTCACGCCGCGCCAGGAGGAGAGGACACGATGAGCCTGCTCAAGGAGCCCGACCTCGGCACCCCGGCCGTGTCCGGCGAGACCACCGTGTCGCTGGAGGTGGACGGGCATCCGGTGACCGTGCCGGCGGGCACGTCGGTCATGCGCGCCTCGGCCCTGGCCGGCATCGACATTCCCAAGCTGTGCGCCACCGACAGCCTGGAGGCGTTCGGGTCCTGCCGGCTGTGCCTGGTGGAGATCGACGGCAAGCCGGGCACCCCGGCCTCGTGCACCACCCCGGTCACCGAGGGCATGCGGGTCCGCACCCAGACCCCGAGGCTGGCCAAGCTGCGCCAGGGGATCATGGAGCTGTACATCTCCGACCACCCGCTGGACTGCCTGACCTGCTCGGCCAACGGGGACTGCGAGCTGCAGGACATGTCCGGCGTCGTCGGGCTGCGCCAGGTCCGGTACGGCTACGAGGGGCGCAACCACCTCGACGCCCCGACCGACGGCAGCAACCCGTACTTCGACTTCGACGCGTCCAAGTGCATCGTCTGCTCGCGGTGCGTGCGGGCGTGCGACGAGATCCAGGGCACGTTCGCGCTGACCATCGAGGGCCGTGGCTTCGAGTCCAAGGTCTCGCCGGGTGGAACGTCCTTCATGGACTCCGAATGCGTCTCATGTGGAGCGTGCGTGCAGGCCTGTCCGACCGCCACCCTGCAGGAGAAGTCCGTCGTGGAGTTGGGCATGCCGACCCGCAGCGTGATCACCACCTGCGCCTACTGCGGCGTCGGCTGCTCGTTCAAGGCGGAGCTGCGCGGCGACGAGCTGGTGCGGATGGTGCCCTACAAGGACGGCGGCGCCAACGAGGGCCACTCCTGCGTGAAGGGGCGGTTCGCGTTCGGCTACGCCACCCATCCCGACCGCGTGCTGTCTCCCATGATCCGCGAGTCGATCGCCGACGAGTGGCGCGAGGTCGACTGGGACACCGCGATCTCCTACACCGCAAGGAAGTTCCGCGAGATCCAGGACCGCTACGGTCTCGGCGCGATCGGCGGCATCACCTCCTCGCGCACCACCAACGAAGAGGTCTACGTGGTGCAGAAGATGGTGCGCGCCGCGTTCGGCAACAACAACGTCGACACCTGCGCCCGGGTCTGCCACTCGCCGACCGGCTACGGTCTCAAGCAGACGTTCGGCACCTCGGCCGGCACCCAGGACTTCAGGTCGGTGGCCGAGGCCGACGTGATCGTGGTGATCGGCGCCAACCCCACCGACGGGCACCCGGTGTTCGCCTCCCGGATGAAGCGCCGGCTGCGCGAGGGCGCCAAGCTGATCGTCATCGACCCGCGCCGCATCGACCTGGTGCGCTCGCCGCACATCCAGGCCGAGCATCACCTGCAGCTGGCGCCCGGCACGAACGTGGCCGTGATCAACGCCATGGCGCACGTGGCGGTCACCGAGGGCCTCGTCGATCAGTCCTTTGTGGACCAGAGGTGCGAGGGCTACGACGGGTGGGCGTCGTTCATCGCTCAACCCGGCAACAGCCCGGAGGCGATGGAGCCGGTGACCGGTGTGCCCGCGGCCGAGCTGCGGGCGGCGGCGCGGTTGTACGCCACCGCGCGCAACGCGGCGATCTACTACGGGCTCGGGGTCACCGAGCACAGCCAGGGCTCCACCATGGTGATGGGCATGGCCAACCTGGCCATGGCCACCGGCAACATCGGCCGCGACGGGGTCGGCGTGAACCCGTTGCGCGGCCAGAACAACGTGCAGGGCTCCTGCGACATGGGGTCGTTCCCGCACGAGCTGGCCGGCTACCGGCACGTGTCCGACGACGCGGTGCGCGCGGTGTTCGAAAGCGTGTGGGGGCGGCCGATCCTGCCGGAGCCGGGGCTGCGCATCCCCAACATGTTCGACGCGGCCATCGACGGTTCGTTCCGCGCGCTGTTCATCCAGGGCGAGGACTTCGCCCAGTCCGACCCGAACACCCAGCACGTCACAGCGGCGCTGTCGGCGATGGACCTGGTCGTGCTGCAGGACCTGTTCCTCAACGAGACGTCCAAGTTCGCGCACGTGTTCCTGCCGGGCACGTCGTTCCTCGAGAAGGACGGCACGTTCACCAACGCCGAGCGGCGGATCAACCGGGTGCGCCCGGTCATGGCGCCGGCCACCGGCAAGCACGAGTGGCAGGTCGCCTGCGAGATCGCGCAGGCCATGGGCTACCCCATGCACTACGACCATCCCAGCCAGATCATGGCCGAGATCGCCGCGGTCACCCCGACGTTCGCCGGCGTCTCGTTCGAGAAGTTGGACCGGCTCGGCAGCATCCAGTGGCCGTGCAACGACAAGGCCCCGGAGGGCACCCCGGTCATGCACGTCGACGCGTTCGTGCGCGGCAAGGGGAAGTTCGTCGAGACCCCGTTCGTGCCGACCAGCGAGCGCAGCACCCGCAGGTTCCCGCTGATCCTGACCACCGGGCGGATCCTGACGCAGTACAACGTGGGCGCGCAGACCCGCCGCACGGCCAACGTGGCCTGGCACGCCGAGGACGTGCTGGAGATCCACCCGCACGACGCCGAGGTGCGCGGCATCAACGACGGCGACGAGGTGTCGCTGTCCAGCCGGGTCGGCGAAACCACGCTGCGCGCCGTGATCTCCGACCGGATGCCCGTCGGCGTCGTCTACACCACCTTCCACCATCCGGTCACCGGCGCCAACGTGGTCACCACCGAGAACTCCGATTGGGCCACCAACTGCCCGGAGTACAAGGTGACCGCCGTCCAGGTCGGCCTGCGCACCCCGGCCGCGCCGGCGTCGCGGCTCGGTCAGCAGGCGATCCCGGCCACGGTGTCCGACTGAGATGACCGTGCCCCCGCAGATCCGGCTCGCCAACGAGATCGCGATCCAGTTCCACCACCGTCCACCCGACGAGGCGGCCGCCGCGATCGCCAACCACATCCGCATGTTCTGGGACCCGCGGATGCGCTCCGAGCTGATCACCCGCGCCGAGACCGACACCGCCGACCTCGATCCGCTCGTCCTTCGCGCCGTCCGCCTGCTGAAGAGCTAGCGCTCGCGGACCCGTGGGCCGTCGGGGCGTCCCAAGATCTGGGAACACCGACGACGGTTGTCGGGGGTGTCCCGGAGTATGCGGGCATGGCGACCATGCATGTCGATCGGGTCGGGCCGGGTCCGCTTCCGCGGGTCAGCCTGGTCACGCTGGCCGGTCGGGCGCTCGGCGCGGTGCCACCGCCGGCGCAGGTGCTGGCCGGCATCCTCAGCGTCCAGGTCGGCGCGGCGATGGCCAAGCAGCTGTTCGGCGCGGTCGGCAGCACCGGGACCGTCGCGCTGCGGTTGTTCTTTGCCGCGGCGGTGCTGCTGCTGGCGTGGCGGCCCTCGGTCCGGCTCGGGCGGCGCGCCTGGGCGGTGATCGTCGCCTACGGCGTGGTCCTCGGCGTCATGAACCTGTGCTTCTACCTTGCGCTGGCGAAGGTTCCGCTCGGCATCGTGGTGACGATCGAGTTTCTCGGCCCGCTCGCGGTGGCCATCGGCGGTTCGCGGCGCCTGCTGGACGGCCTGTGGGCGATGCTGGCCGCCGGCGGGGTGGTGCTGCTGGCCGAGGGCCGCGGCGAGATCCATCTGGTCGGCTTGCTGTTCGCGCTCGCGGCGGCGGTGTGCTGGGCCGGCTACATCCTGCTCAGCGCGGCGCTCGGCCGGCACACCACCGACGGCGGCGGCCTGGCCATCGGCATGGCGCTCGCGGCCGTGGTGGTCGCGCCGGTCGGGATCGTCGGCAGCGGCGCCGCGCTGCTCGAGCCATGGGTACTCGCCGTCGGGCTCGGCGTGGCGCTGCTGTCGTCGGTCATCCCCTACTCCCTGGAGCTGCAGGCCCTGCGCCGCATCCCGCCGAAGGTGTTCGGGGTGCTGATGAGCCTGGAGCCCGCGGTCGCCGCGCTCGTCGGCCTGCTCGTCCTCGGCGAGGTGCTCGGCCCGCTCCAGTGGCTGGCCGTGCTCCTCGTGATCGCCGCCTCCGCGGGCGCGACGAGAACGGCACGCCCGCAGGGCTGACCGTCCTATATCGCTCGATAGCTCGGCGCCGGGCGGGACGTCCCGTGTGATCAATTCGGTCGTCGGCATTTTCAAATAATTGGCGCCGCGACGACCCGACCAGATGCGATCTTCCGATGTCGGGCGGGTGAATAGCACACAAAGCTAGAGGCTTTACGCCTCTGGCGTCCGGCCGGATCAAGAGGTAATGTGCGCCCGTCGTCGCAAGGATGCGCGGCGAATTGCGGATCATCGCGTCGGGGCTTGGCACCAATGGGAGGGGATCCTTGCCATGAGTAGCCCCATGCCACGACGCTCGCGCATGAGAGGCGGCCGCGCTCGGACCGTCGCCGCCGCGGTGGTCACGCTCGTCGCCGCCGGCCTGACGGTTGGCCTGGCCGGCGCGGCGTCCGGCACGACCTTCGAGTCCCTGTGGCCCGACACGGCGACGCCCAGAAAGATCACGTCCTTGGACACGAGAAGCGTCGAGCTCGGCGTCCGGTTCAAGGCCGTTACCTCCGGCCGAGTCGTCGGAATCCAGTTCTACAAGGGTCCGGACAACACCGGCACGCATACCGGCACGCTGTGGAACCTTCGCGGTGAGCGGCTGGCCACCGTGACTTTCACCGACGAGACCGAGAGCGGTTGGCAGCAGGCGTTGTTCGACCAGCCCGTGCAGATCTCCGCGAACACCACCTACGTGGCGTCCTACCACGCGCCGAACGGCCGTTACTCCCGCGATATGGGATATTTCTGGCGCCCTCATCAGTCGGGAAACCTCCTCGCCCCACGGTCGTCGTGGTTCGCCTTCAACGGCGTCCGCGGCTATGGCCCGGGTATGCCGAAATTGGGGGACTGGTGGGCGTCCAACTTCTGGGTGACCCCGCTGTTCACCACCGACTCCGAGCCCCCGCCCACCACCACCGAACCGACGACCACCACCACCGAACCGACGACCACCACGACGACCGGCGGTGGCGGGCCGGACCTGCCGAGGGTTCCGTGGGAGGGCGGTCCCGAGTACTACGCGCAGTTCTCCGCGGCCGCGGCCTGGACCGACCCGAACTTCTTCCCGGTCGGTGTGTGGTTCGAATCGGTGCTCCAGCAGAGCGACGTCGACCTGGACCGGGGCGCCGGGATCAACACCTACGTCGAGCTGACCGACAACAGCGACCTGAACCTGGTCCGCGCCAACGGCATGTACGCGATGACCAGCGGTCCGCGGCCCGGCACCGGCGCCGAGACGGTCAGCTGGCTGCTGACGGACGAGGCCGACATGTGGGGTGGGCCCGGCAGTGACGTCTGGACCGGGCGGTTTCCCAGTCAGGGCACGGTCTGCGACCCACCGGAACCGCAAGGCAAGTGCGGCTACACCGTGATGCAGACCATGCGCGACCGGATGCCGCAGGGTGACGGCCGCTTCCTGTACGCCAACTACGGCAAGGGCGTGACCTTCTGGGAAACCGATGAACAGGCCGGCCGGTTCGTCAACGAGTTCACCGATGCCACCTCCGCCGACACCTACTGGTACACCGACCCGTGGGTGTGCCCGCTCCCCGGCGAGACCGACCGGTACGGGACCACCCTGGAGACCTGCCGGCTGGCCGCCAGCTACGGCCTCATCATGAACCGGGTGCGGGACCTCGACGCCGTCGACGGGCGGCGCCAACCGGTCTACGCGTTCATCGAGGACGGGCACCCGTTCACCGAGAACGACGCGCCGACCATCGACGGCGACAAGATCACCGGTGCGGTGATGAGCTCGCTGATCCACGAGGCCCGCGGCATCATCTACTTCAACCACAACTTCGGCGGCCCCTGCCTCAGCCACCACGTGCTGCGCGATCCCTGCGGCGCGGACATCAGGGGCCCCGTCACCAGGGTCAACGAGCAGATCCGCCAGCTCGCCCCGGTCCTCAACACGCAGTCCTTCCAGTACACCTTCAACCCGTCGCTAGACACCATGCTCAAGGCCCACGACGGCTCGTTCTACATCTTCACCATGCTCGGCCGCGGAACCCCCACGGGCAGCCACACCCTCACCCTCCCACCGGGCCTCGACGCGGCCACCGCCGAAGTCCTCTTCGAAAACCGCTCACTGTCGCTCACCGACGGACAGCTCACCGACACCTTCGCCGCCGAACATACCTACCACGTATACAAAATCACGCCATAAGGACACTGGGCCGCCGGCTGATCGGAGCTGGTGCCCCCGGTGCGGCTGGTACTGCATTCACACCGAGGTGGTCATGTCGGCCCCGCCGGGCTATCTGGTGCCCGGGGGTGGTCGGAGTTGTGGCTCAGTAGTGGTGGCGCCGTGTTCGGCGTCATGTCCGGTGTCGTCGTCGGCGGGGTGGCGAACGCGACTGAGGTGGTAGCCGTGCTGTTCGTGGTCGGACGCAGGGCGGCGAGGATGTCGTGGGGCGACGTGAGCAACTGCGGGTGGTGATCGAGCACGAGCTGCTGTGCGGCGGTCAGCTGGTGCACGGTGACGGTCCACTCGACTTTGACGATCAGCAATGCGCCCACCCGGATTACCGCGTCCTTGGTCGGTTGTAGTGATGCAAGGACAGGGCCGAGGTTCTGCATCATCGTTGCGGTGACCGTCGCGTCCTGGGCAAGCACGAGTCGTGAGTCCAGCGCGTGCGCCGCCGATGTGGCAGCCTCCCGCGCCAGACCGGACGTGGCGGCGGCGCGTGTCCTGGCCCGCATCCGCCGGAACCACGAGCCCAGCACGGGTTCGTCCCGATCGACAATTACCGCCCCGGCCGTGTGGATGAGCTCCTCCACCGCCGCTTGGACCTGCCGGTGTACCGACTGGTCGCTCAAGTAGATCGTCACCGGGAACGCCAACCCCATTTCGGCGGGCGACTGCTGGCCCGTCAATCGGTAACCGATGTCCGCGACGCGCCGCACATCCACGGTTGGGCCCAGCTTGCGGCGAAGGCTTCCGATCACCACGGCCAACGCGCCGGATGGCGGGTCGACCATTTCGGACCAGACGTGGCCGATCAAATCGGCATGGGACACCGGCTGCCCTTGATTGGCCGCCAGGAGTTCGAGGGCGGCGAACTCCCGCACGGTCAGCACGAGCGGGGCGCCCGCACGGCGTGCTCGGCGACGCGCCGTGTCGATCTCGACGTCCCCGACACGCAGCACCTGAGCTGCCTTGGCCGCCGCACGCTGGATCAGCTTGCGCACCCTCTCGACCAGATCGTCGAGTGGAAACGGCTTGACCAGCTGGTCGTCCACGTGCCGCAGATCGGCGACGGAATACTCGTCGGTGACATGATCCCAGCCGGCCAGGAGCAGGACGGGCATCTGCCATCCCGCTGCACGCCGCTCCCGCAGGTAATTCAGGGCGTCGCCGCTCGCCAAGCGGTAGGCGATCACAACGGCGTCATATTTGGTGGTGGCGAGCGCGAGCTCGGCATCCGGGACGTCGCCGACCGCGTCGACATCGATGCCCGCTTTGCGCAGGTACCAGCCGTAGGCCACGCGCAGGTCTTCGTCGGACTCGACGAGCAGCACACGCACCGCCATACAACCCCTCGCCTCGGAACGGACCGCGTCGTTAGCCCAGACTGGCACATCGGGCATTCCCTATGAACCCGAGGACCGAACGCCGACGACTCGGATTCGGCGTTACGCACGTCGCCGTTCACCGCCAGTGCTAATAGCGACAGCGGAATCCGCGACTGTGCCGGTAACGGTCGTTCGCAATCGCTAATCCACCAGGTGGCTTGGGTACCGCAGGTGGCCTGGGAAGAGGATCAGGGTCGTGGCGATGTTGAACCAGATCTACAACCGGCGCGCGCCGCAGCCGGGGCGGTCGCAACCGACCCAACCCACCGCAGATGTGGGTGTGGTCGGCTGAACCCGCGCACGAGCCGTTGATCCCGAATTGGATGTTCGAGGCCCTCGATGCCATGGGTTGACGACAAGAAGGGGTCCCGTGCCGGCGCTGACCCGAATGTCCTCCGTCATCACCGCCGCACCTACCGGTACCGCCCAGGACAGCACCGAGCCCCCGCCAAGCCAGCGAAGCCGCGCTCACTTCGCGCCGAACCCCGACCGAGCGCTGGAGCAACGCCTGTTCTCCGACAGTGTGAACGCCGTGTGCCCGCCGTGCGATTGGTACAGCATCCGCACGAAGCATGCGCACCGGTTCGGGGGTCCGGGGGGGGGCGGAGCCCCGCCGGCCGGGGGT
>NZ_DASZCQ010000162.1:0-15352 GCF_035942955.1 Actinophytocola sp.
ACCCCCGGCCGCTCGCCGAAGGCGACCGGCGGCCTTGCCCGAGCTAACAAGCACAGCGACCGGCGGCCTTGCCCGAGCTAGAAAACACGGTCGGGTGCGTCGATCACCTGATCGGCGGGCGGCGCGGTGACGTCGACGGGCTCGCCCCAGCGGGTGTAGCCGATGGTGAGCTTGGCGGACTGGCCCGGCAGGTCCATCGTGATCTTGACGGGCAGGCCGGTGCCGTCGAGCCACAGCTCGTACGGGATACGCTCGACGCCCTGCGCGCGCAGCTCGCGCAGGCCGGTCTTGAGCACGTGGTCGGCTTCGGCTTCGGCCAGCCGGGCGACGTCGAGGTCGATCTTGTAGCGGTACACCGGTTGGCCGTCGACGGTCTCGGTGGCCGTGGCGGTGATGGTCCCGGCCTGGCGCAGGCGCCCGAGCTGCCGGCCGATGTCGGCCTGCTCGATCATGGCGCCGGCCAGGGCGGCGACGTCCTGCCGGCCGGCGGCGAACCGCAACCAGGGCCGTGCCGGCTGCTCGGGCCGCGGCGGCCGCACGTACATGATCCCGTCCAGCATGATGAACCGGCTGGGGCCGTCCGGGCCGGTCATGGTGAAGTCGGCGGCGAGGTCGGGCGTGGTGCGGTAGCCGCCATCGCCGGTGGCGCCGCCGGTGACCTCGAAGGTCACGTGCGCGCTCGTCCGGCCGGCCAGCTGGGCGGTGACGTCGGCGGCCAGCGCGCCGATGTCGGTGCCGCTCGTGCTCTCGGCGCCACCGCCGCAGCCGGTCACGATCAGGACCAGGGCAAGGCCCGCGAGTTCCCTACGCATGGGCGGAGGGTAGCCGGACGGTCACTTACCCGATCGGGGGAACCAGTCCGGCGCCAAGGTGGGACGCGCGGGCCGCCACCCGGTGGCCTCGGTAAGCCGGCCGGACACCACCCGCTGGGACCGGGCGAACGCCTTGAGCTGACCGGGAACCAGCCCCCGGCGCAGGACGCGGGCCCGGCGCACGCCCGCGGCCTCGGCCACCACCCGGGCCACGTCGGACTTGCGCATCGGCGTGGCGGCGACGTTGTACACCCCGCTCGGCGCGGTCAGCGCGGCCACGGCCCCGGCGGCCGCGTCGGACGGGTGGATCGCGCTGAACCAGCCGGCCGGGTCGCCGAACATCACCGGCAGCCGCAGCCGCGCCAGGCGCAGCAGCATGCGGGCCATCGGCTCGTCGTCGATCAGCGCGGCGATCCGCAGGCGCACCCCGACCCGCCCGTCCGCCTCGGCGAACCGGGCGATGGTGGCGTGTGCCTGCACCGACGAGCGCAGCGGGCCAACCGGGTCGATCGGCGCGTCCTCGTCCAGCTCGGCATCCCCGCCGTCGGCGTAGAGGAACGAGATGCCCTCCTGCACGATCACCCGGACGCCGTCGGACCGCAGCGCGGCCTCGACCAGCACCCGGCTGCCCTCGGCCCGGACCCGGTCGTTCTCCGCCATTCCCCGCATCATCTGGCCGGGCCGCGTCGGGATCCGGGTGGCCAGGTTCAGCACGGCCTCGCACCCGTCGAGCGCCTTGGCCATCGAGTCGGAGTCGAACAGGTCGCCCACCACGGGCTCGATGCCGAGACCGCGCACCGCGGCCGCCCGCTCGGGGTTGCGGGCCAGCCCGGTCACGCGATGCCCGGCGGCGAGCAGCCTCGGCACAGCCTCCCGGCCGAGCACTCCGGTCGATCCGATCACCAGCACACGCATGGCGGCCTCCTTCGCCGGTCAGCATCCGGACGAGGCCGCGGCGCCGATCGTGACGATCAGCGCGGAATCTCGGCCACCTGGTCGGGCGCGGGCGCCGCGACGTCGACCGGCTTGCCCCAGTCCGAGTAGTCGGCGGTGACCTTCACGTCGGTCGACTGCCCCGACTGTGGATCCTTGACCGTCATGGCGATGGCCACCCTGGCGGGCAGGCCCTCCTGGTCCATCCAGACGTCCATCGGTAGCTTGTCCAGCCCGGCCTTCTTCGCCTGCTCGATGATGTCCTCGGCGCCGGCCGCGCTCGCCGCCTTGGTCACGTCGACCGTCACCGTGTAGTGCGTCGTCGGCCGGCCGTTGAGGTCCTCCTGCTTGGTCGCGGTGATCTCACCGGCGTCGACGAACTGCTGGAGCATCTTGGCCGGATCGCTGTTCTGCTTCAGTTGCTTGACGACCTGACCGAAGATCTGGGAGATCGGGTCGCTGCCGGTGGAGTCGATCCTCAGCCACGGCTTGCCCGGCTCGAGCTCCTCCGGCATCTTCACGTAGAAGACCTCGTCGACCAGCCGCATCTCCATCGCACCCTGGCCGGGCAGGTTCATGGTTATCTGCATGGCCGGGTCGGCGCCGAGTTTCATGTCGCCTTCGCCCTCGAAGGACTCCTGGCCCGCCTCGGCCTTTATCACCATGTGCGCCGACGACTTCTCGGCGCTCTTCTTGGCCACGTTCTCCACGAGGAGCTTCAGCGAGCCGACCTGCGGGTCGGGGCCGCCCCCACCGCCGCCCTGGCTCGGGGTCTGGTTGTCGCCGCAGCCGGACAGCACCACCGCCGCGATCGCCACCCCGCTGGCCAACAGCGTGAACCTGCGCATCTATCCCTCCTGGTAGTCGTCGAGCCCCGCCCGCGATGCCAGCAGGCGCCGCAGCGAGGCCAGCCGAACGGCCGTGGCCTCGCCATCCGCGGTGACCACGTCAAGCATGCAGTCCGGATCCTCCGGGGGGCCGCGGTGGCCGCAGCCGGGCGGACATTCCTCGGCCGCCTCCACGAACTCGCCGAACGCGGCCACAATATCGTCCGGCTCGACGTGGGCGAGCCCGAACGATCGAATACCCGGAGTGTCCACCACCCAACCGCCACCCGGCAGCGGCAGTGCCACCGCCGTCACGGAGGTGTGCCGGCCCTTGCCGATCGCGCTGACCGCTCCGATCGCCCGGTCGGCGTCGGGCACCAACCGGTTGACCAAAGTGGACTTTCCGACGCCGGAATGCCCGACCAGCGCGGAAACCCGTCGTGCCAACCGCTTCCGCAGTGCGTCGGGCTCCTCGTCGTGACGGGTGATCACGATCGGCAGGTCGAGGTCGGCGTACGCCCCGGCCAGCTCGTCGGGACTGGCCAGGTCGGACTTCGTCAGGCACAGCACGGGTTTGAGCCCACCGGTGTAGGCGGCGACCAGGCAGCGGTCGATGAACCCGGTGCGCGGCGGGGGATCGGCCAGCGAGCAGACGATGATCAGCTGCTCGGCGTTGGCCACCACGACCCGCTCGTACGGATCGGTGTCGTCGGCGGTGCGGCGCAACACGCTGCTGCGGTCGGCCACCCGGACCACCCTGGCCAGCGTGTCCGGCCGGCCGGACGTGTCGCCGACGAGATCGACGAGATCCCCGACCACGATGGGGGTTCGGCCGAGCTCGCGGGCGCGCATGGCGACCACCTCGCGGCTCGGATCGCCGTCCAGCGCGCAGGTCCACCGGCCGCGGTCCACCCCGACCACCATCGCCGCCCGTGCGTCGGCGTGCTCGGGACGCCGCTTGCTGCGCGGCCGGGTTCCCCGTCCCGGCCGGACCCGGACGTCCCCCTCGTCGAGCCGCCGCCAGTCGTCGCGGCGAGACCGTCCGCTCACGGCGTCACCTCGCAAGCTCGGTGACGCCAGACTCCGTCGCCTCGTACCTCGGCGACGGAGCAGCGTTCACGGTTCGCTCCGCAAGCTCCGCTCACGCTTCGAGCATTCTTGCCCACATACCGGGGAAGTCGGGCATCGTCTTCGCGGTGGTGGCGATGTCGTCCACCTCGACCCCGGGCACCACGAGACCCACGATCGCACCCGCGGTGGCCATCCGGTGATCGGCGTACGCGTGCCACAGGCCGCCGTGCAGCTCCGCCGGCCGGATCGCCAGGCCGTCCGGTGTCTCGGTGACGTCGCCGCCGAGCCCGTTGAGCTCGGCGGTCAGCGCGGCCAGCCGGTCGGTCTCGTGCCCGCGCAGGTGCGCGATGCCGCGCAGCACCGACGGTCCCTCGGCCAGCGCCGCAAGGGCGGCGACGGTGGGCGTCAGCTCGCCGACGTCGTGCATGTCAACGTCCACTCCGGACAATCGGGCCGGCCCGGCGACGGTCAGCCCGGCCGCGGAAAGCGTGACCTCGCAACCCATCGAGCCGAGGATCCCGCGGATCGCGTCGCCCGCCTGGGTGGTGTCGGCCGGCCACCCGGGCACGGTCACCCGGCCACCGGTGAGCGCGGCCGCGGCCAGGAACGGTGTCGCGTTCGACAGATCCGGCTCGACCGTCCAGTCCCGGCCGGCGACCGGCCCCGGCGCCACCCGCCAGGTGTCCGGCTCCGAGTCGTCGACGGCCACCCCGGCCTCGCGCAGCATCGCCACGGTCATCTCGATGTGCGGCAACGACGGCACGGGCTTGCCGTCGTGGCGCACGGTGACGCCGCGCTCGTAACGAGCGCCGGACAGCAGCAGCCCCGACACGAACTGCGACGACTCCGAGGCGTCGATCGTCACCGCACCACCGAGAACCGAGCCGGTGCCGTGCAGGGTGAACGGCAGGGCGTCGCCGTCGAGCCGGACACCGAGGGCGCGCAACGCGTTCAGCACCGTCCCCATGGGACGCTCGCGGGCCCGCTGGTCGCCGTCGAAGCGGATCTCCCCTTCGGCCAGCGCGGCCGCGGGCGGCACGAACCGCATCACGGTCCCGGCAAGGCCGCAGTCGATCGACGCCGGACCCCGGAACCCGTTGTGCGGCCCGATTCGCACCACCGTGCCGGAGACTTCGACCGGAACATCCAGCGCGCGCAACGCACCGAGCATGAGCTCGGAGTCCCGGCTGGCCGGAACGCCGTGCACCGCCGCGCCATCCTTGCTCAGCGCGGCCAGCAGCAGGGCCCGGTTGGTGATTGACTTCGAGCCTGGGACGGGCACGGTCGCCCGTACCGGGGCGGTGGCGAGGGGGGCCGTCCAGGGCTGCGTCATGGTTATAGATGATCCCGCATTACCGGCTCGCTTGTGTCGGTGGGACATGTCACGATCGGTAGTGGAGGTGGTCAGGTTGTGCGGGAGGTATGCCGCCACGAAGGATCCGGCGACGTTGGCCGCGGAGTTCGACGCGGTGGACGACACCGAGTTCTATCAGCCGCGGGCCGACTACAACGTCGCCCCGACCAAGGACGAGATCACGGTCGTCCAGCGGCACCCGCGCGACGAGGAGGGCAACCCCGACCCGAGCACCACGGTGCGCAGCCTCCGGGTGATGCGCTGGGGCCTGATTCCCCACTGGGCCAAGGACAAGTCCATCGGCTCCCGGATGATCAACGCTCGGGCGGACAGCGCCGCCACCAAGCCGGCGTTCAAGAGCTCGCTTGCGAAGCGGCGGTGCCTGGTGCCCGCCGACGGCTGGTACGAGTGGCGCCGGGAGGGCAAGGCCAAGCAGCCCTTCTACATGACCACCCAGGACGGGTCCAGCCTCGCCTTCGCCGGTCTGTGGGCGACCTGGCGGGACAAGTCCGACGAGCAGGCCGAGCCCGTGGTCAGCTACACCGTGCTGACCACCGACGCGGTCGGCCCGCTCGCCGACATCCACGACCGGATGCCGCTGGTGCTGCCCCGCGAGCACTGGGCAAGGTGGCTGGACCCCGACCTCGACGACGTGTCCGAGCTGCTCGTCCCGCCGCCGCTGGAGCTGGTGTCCGCGCTGGAGCTGCGGCCGGTGTCCAGCGCGGTGAACAACGTCCGCAACAACGGCCCCGAGCTGCTTGCCCGCCACGAGCCCGAGCCGGCCGACCTCGACGACCCGAGCCTGTTCGACAAATGACCACCACGCAGATCGAGACGCCGCACGGCATCGCACGGGCCGAGCTGCACTGCTGCCCGGAGGGCCGGGCCGCCCTGCTGCTCGGGCACGGCGCGGGCGGCGGCATCGGCGCGCCCGACCTGGTGGCCGCCGCCCGGGGCGCCCGTGCCGCGGGCGTGCACGTCGCCCTGGTCGAGCAGCCCTACCGGGTGGCAGGCCGCCGCGCGCCCGCCCCGGCCGCCCAGCTCGACTCCGCCTGGCTGACCATCGCCGAGGAGCTGGAGAAGGAGTTCTTCGCCGACCTCCCCCTGGTGTTCGGCGGCCGCTCGTCCGGCGCCAGGGTCGCCTGCCGCACCGCCAGGGAGGGCCAGGCGGTCGCCGTGGTATGCCTCGCCTTCCCGGTGCACCCGCCAGGCAAGCCGGACAAGACCCGCCAGCCCGAGCTGGACGCCGTCGAGGTGCCCACCCTGGTGGTGCAGGGCGAGAGCGACCCGTTCGGCCGCCCCACCGCCGCCCACCACCGCGAGGTCGTCCTCATCCCCGGCGACCACTCCCTCAAACGCGATGCCAAGGCCATCTCGCGCACCGTGGAGGAGTGGCTGGACCGGATCCTGCGCCCACTCGACTGACCGTGGAGCGCCACCCGATCCCGGCGGGCCGGCTGACCCTGCGCCCGTTCACCACCGCGGACGTTCCCTGGGTCTACGAGGTCTCGCAGGATCCGATGCTGCAGCACTTCGTGCTCGAGCAGCCGGTGTCGCCGTACCGGATGGCCGACGCCCGGTTCTTCGTCGAGCGCCTGGCCATCGCCACCTGGGACAGCGGCACGCGGGCCGAGCTCGTCGCCGAGGACGCCGCCACCGGCGCCCGGCTCGGCCGGGTAGGTCTCGGCCTGACCATGCCCGGAATCGGCGAGATCGGCTACTGGACGGATCCCGGGGTCCGCGGGCGCGGCGTGGCCACCGACGCCGTGCGCGCCGCCTGCCGGTGGGCCTTCACCACCCTTGGCCTTGAGCTGATCGCCTGGCGGGCCGAGGTGGGCAACGTCGCCTCCCGCCGGGTTGCCGAGAAGGTCGGCTTCCGCGTCGAGGCCACCCTGCGTAAGGCGGTCCGCCACCGCGGCGTGCTGGTGGACGCCTGGGTCGGCTCCCTGCTCCCGGACGAGCTCAGCTGACCGCGATCGGGGCGACCGTGGCGTCCAGGAGGCGGGCGAGGTCGGCGGGGGCGAGCTCGACCTCGAGGCCCCGGCGGCCGGCGGAGCAGAACATGGTCTCGAAGGTGGTGGCCGAGGCGTCGAGCACGGTGCGCAGGCGGCGGCGCTGGCCGAGCGGGGAGATGCCGCCGGCGACGTAGCCGGTGGCCCGCTCGGCGTCGGCGACCCCGGCCATCCTGGCCCGCTTGCCCCCGACGGCAGCCGCCAGCGCCTTGAGGTCGAGCTGGGCGACCACGGGCACGATGGCGACCACGAGGGCGCCGTCCACCTCGGCGAGCAGGGTCTTGAACACCCGCTCGGGTGGGACGCCGAGCGCCTCGGCCGCCTCGAGGCCGTAGGAGTCGTGCCGCGGGTCGTGCTCGTACGAGTGCAGCGTGTGGCTGACCTTCTGCCTGGTCAGCAGCGCCGTCGCGGGCGTGCCCCGTCCTGCCATGCCGGCAAGCGTAGGGAATGCCGACCGGGCCCTCGCGCGTTCTCTCCGGACGTGCCGACCTTGCTGCTCCCGACGACGCGCGCGGCGGGCCACCGAGCCCGCCGCGTATTCTCGAGGGGACCCCATGCGTGTTCGACCATGGGAATGTGGCTGGAAGGGAGCGCGGTGCCGGGCACCGATACCCAATCCAACGCGAGGCCGGAGAGCCCGGCGGAGCGGGCGGAGCGGTTCGAACGGGACGCCATGCCGCTGCTGGACCAGCTCTACTCGGCCGCGCTGCGGATGACCCGCAACCCCGCCGACGCCGAGGACCTGGTTCAGGAGACCTATCTCAAGGCGTTCGCGGCGTTCGAGTCGTTCCGGGAGGGCACCAACCTCAAGGCCTGGCTCTACCGGATCCTCACCAACACCTACATCAATGGATACCGCAAACGGCAGCGCCAGCCCGTCCAGCAGCCGACCGAGGAGATCACCGACTGGCAGCTGGCCCAGGCGGAGAGCCACACGTCGACCGGCCTGCGCTCGGCCGAGCTGGACGCGATGGACCGGCTGCCGGACACCGACGTCAAGGAAGCCCTGCAGCAGCTGCCGGAGGAGTTCCGGCTGGCCGTGTACCTTGCCGATGTCGAGGGCTTCGCCTACAAGGAGATCGCCGAGATCATGGGCACGCCGATCGGCACCGTGATGTCCCGCCTGCACCGCGGCCGGCGGATGCTGCGTGATCTGCTGGCGGATGTGGCACATGAGCGTGGGTTCCTACGCTCGGCCGAGCGAGAGGTGGCCGGGTGATGAGCTGCGGCAAACCACATGAGACCGACTGCGCCGAGGTTCTCGCCGAGGTGTGGCTGTTCCTCGACCACGAGTGCGACGAGAGCCGCCGCGAGCTGCTGGAACGCCATCTCGACGAGTGCGGGCCGTGCCTCGAGCGGTACGGGCTCGACGAGCATCTCAAGGCGTTGCTGGCCAGCAAGTGCGGGGGCGAGCACGCGCCGGACGCGCTCAAGGAGCGGCTCCGCGCGAAGATCAGGAAGACGGTGCTCGAGCACGGTGGCGTGACCGTCGAGACGACGACGACCACGGTCACCGTGGACGCCGGCGAGGACAGTATCTGACGGTCGCTCCCGCGAGGCCGTCCCACCCGCCCACCCACGGCCTCGCGTCCGCTCCTGACGAACGGTCAGCTGTGCGGGCGCTTGCCGTGGTTGGCGCCGCTCTTCTTGCGGTCGCGACGCTTGCGCGCGCGCTTCGACATGATCGTCTCCTTGGTGGTGTTGATCGCACGATCCGTGCCGCACAATTTTGCCATGCGGCTCTTGTCGGCCGGCCGACGGTCGCACATGGTTGGATTGCCGGTGGTGTGACCTGTTGCATCGGGGAGGAGCGGTCGATGGCCGAGGAGATCCACGCCGAGATCGTGGCCAACGTGCTGAAGGTTGTGGGCCAGGAGGGCCAGACCGTCGACGAGGGCGACACCGTGGTGATCCTCGAGTCCATGAAGATGGAGATCCCCGTGCTCACCGAGTCGTCGGGCACGCTCACCAAGATCGCCGTGAAGGAAGGCGACGTGGTGCAGGAACACGACCTCATCGCGGTCGTCGAGTAAGGGTCAACGCTGTCAACGCTTTCTGATCTGCTCGCCGAGCACACCAGCCTGTCCGTGGCGCAGGTCGATCACCTGCAGATGGTCGTTGCCGAGTGGCAGCTGCTCGCCGACCTGTCGTTCGCCGACTTCCTGCTCTGGGCGGACGTGGGCGGCGGCGAGTTCCTGTGCGTGGCGCAGGCCAGGCCGACGACCGCGCTGACCGCGCACGCCGAGGACGTGGTGGGCAGCCGGATCCCGGCCAAGGAGCATCCGCAGCTGCGCAAGGCGATCGCCGAGCGGCGGATCTGCCGCGAGGAGGACCCGCGGTGGTACCTCGGTGTTCCGGTGCGCCGGGAGACGATCCCGGTCACCCACGGCGGCACGGTCATCGCCGTGCTGTCCCGGGACACCAACCTGGCCGTGCCGCGGGTGCCGAGCTCGCTGGAGATCGCCTACCTGGGGGTGGCCGGCGATCTGTGCCAGATGGTGGCCGACGGCACCTTCCCGGTCGCCGAGCCCGCGCCCGGCGTGCACACCAGCCCGCGGGTGGGCGACGGGCTGATCCGGCTGGACTCCGCCGGCAGCGTGGTGTTCGCCAGCCCCAACGCGAAGTCGGCGTACCACCGGATGGGGCACGCCGCGGATCTGGTCGGCGCGCGGCTGGTGCCGCTGACCCGGAACCTGATCGCCGACCCGTTCGACGCGACCGAGGTCGCGCAGCGGATCCTGGCCGCGCTGGACGGCCAGCCGAGCATGCGGGTGGAGGCCGAGTCCCGCCGCGGAGCGACGGTGCTGTTCCGGGCGCTGCCGCTGCGCCCGGCCGACCAGCCGGCCGGGGCCCTGGTGCTGGTCCGGGACGTCACCGAGGTGCGGCGCCGGGACCGCGCGCTGATGTCCAAGGACGCCACCATCCGGGAGATACACCATCGGGTGAAGAACAACCTGCAGACCGTGGCCGCGCTGCTGCGCCTGCAGTCACGCCGGGCGACCAGCCAGGAGGCCAAGGAGGCGCTGGCCGAGTCGATGCGCCGGGTCGCCGCGATCGCCATGGTGCACGAGACGCTGTCGACCTCCGTCGACGAGCGGGTCGACCTGGACTCCTTGGTGGACAAGGTGATTCCGGTGGTCGGGGACGTCGCGGCGGCCGAGAGCCAGGTGAAGGTGCGCAGGTTCGGGCAGTTCGGTGTGGTGGCCGCGGAGGTCGCCACGCCCCTGGTGATGGTGCTGACCGAGCTGGTGCAGAACGCGGTCGGACACGCCTACCCGCCGGGCCGGTCCGGCGAGGTCCTGGTGTCCGCGGAACGGTCGGCCCGCTGGCTGGACGTGGTGGTCAGCGACGACGGCCGCGGCCTGCCGCGCGGCTTCTCCCTCGAACGCACCGACGGCCTCGGCCTGCAGATCGTGCGCACCCTGGTGGAGACCGAGCTACGCGGGGAGCTGTCGCTGCGCCGCCGCGAGCGCGGCGGCACCGAGGCGGTGCTCAGAATCCCCCTGTCCCACCGGCGCTGAGCATCGGCCTCTGGCAGACCCGACTGTCGGGGGGTCCGGGGGCGGAGCCCCGCCGGCCGGGGGTCTGGGGGCTTGGCCCCCAGAAAATACAAACGAGCGACGTGGTTCGCGTTTTCCGCGAACACACGCCGCCCGGAGCTCGTTTACCGCTCAGGCGTTGCTGCGCTGCCTGGTGCGGGCGTTGCGCCGCTTGAGGGCGCGTCGCTCGTCCTCGCTCATCCCGCCCCATACGCCGGCGTCCTGGCCACTGTCGAGCGCCCAAGACAGGCATTGGGAAGCGACGGTACAGCGCTGGCAAACGGCCTTCGCCTCGGCGATCTGCAGCACGGCGGGACCGCTGGTTCCCACAGGGAAGAACAGCTCAGGGTCCTCGTCACGGCAGGCCGCGCGGTGGCGCCAGTCCATTGTCTTGTGCTCCTCGCTAGGCGCAGAGGTCCGCGCCACTAGTCGTCATCCGGTCGTCGGGGTGCTTGTGAATGCTTTCACGAACCAGCTAGATGTCAAGAGTTCTCATCCCCCCGGTGAGTGAACTCACCCAAAAGATACAGGTCCGCGGCCTGCGGATGCGCAGCGTAACAATTGGGTCTCGATCACGAATGGTCTAGGCCGCCGTTCGGATTCGATCAAGGCTCGAGGTCAGACGACCACGCTCAGTGCGCGGGGGACCGCGCTGAGCTCGATGGAGTTGCGCCAGCCGAGCAGATCCCCGTCGCACTGCACCCGTACCGGGTCCTCCGAGGTCACCCGCAGGCTCGGCACATCGTCGCGGCGCAGCAGCTTCCGCCCGCGCGTCTCACCCGATCGGCTGGTCGCCTGCCGGAGGTGCCGGAGCACGGTCGGTAGCCGCAGGCTGCTCAGCGCGAACACGCCGAGGCCGCCGTCGAACGAGCAGCCCCGGTTCAGGTGGATCGGGCGGTCACCAAGGTAGGTCCACGGGTCGGTGTTCGACACGAACACCAGGCGCAGGTCCCGCACCGGCTCCTCGCCGGGGATCTCCACGGTGAGCCGGGGTCGGGGACGCGCGGGCCGCAGGTAGCTGGCCACCGCCACCCTGGCGTAGAGCGCCGGGCTGGCGCGCTTGCCGCGCCTGCGATCCACGCCGGCGACCACGTCGGCGTCCCAGCCGACGCCCGCGCTGAACGTGAACCAGCGGCCCGGTGTCCCGTTCGACGCCACCCGGCCAAGACCGACCTCCCGGCACCGCCCCTCGTGCAGCGCGAGCAGCAGTTGGTGCGCCGCCTCGATCGGGTTGCGGGGCAACCCGAGGGCGCGCGCGAACACGTTGGCCGACCCGCCGGGCACGATGCCCAGCTTGGGCACGCTCCCGCCGGTCTCGCCGGCCATCAGGCCGTTGACCACCTCGCTGACCGTGCCGTCCCCGCCGTGCGCGACGACCAGCTCGACGCCCTCGACCGCGGCCCTTGCGGCGGCCGCCTGGGCGTGCCCGCGGTAGTCGGTCTCGACGATCTCCAGCTTCACCTGGCTGGCCAACGCGTGTGCGAGCACATCACGACCGGCGGCCGTGGTCGCGGTCGCCTTCGGGTTCACTACCAGCACTGCGCGCATTACCGCAGAGTAGGGTGTGCCGCTCCCTTCCAGAACCGGTACCGGTCCCTTCTCCCTCTCGGGCCTCGCGCGAGTGCACCCAGACGACCGTCTGCTCGCGAGAAGCTCGCTGCCCGTCTATGTGATCGTGCCTGCGTCGGGCGGCGTTAGGGACCGCCCTCCGGGTGGCATACGATCACCCGAATGCAGGTATCCGACGCCCCTCATACCGTAAGGGGTGCCGGAGTCCTCGTCGGACTCCAGGGTCTGCTTGCCCTCGCCTTCGCGGTCGCGGTGCTGGTGCGGGCATTCGGCGGAGGCTCGACGCCGGGCAACAACCTCTTCGGGCAGGCGGCCTTCTACGCCGTGATCGGCGGCGGGGTGCTCGCGGTCGGCGCCGGGCTCGTGCTCGGCAAGACGTGGGCCCGCGGCCCGGCCGTGGTCGTGCAGATCCTGCTGCTCGGTGTCGCCTGGTACGCCCTCGGCCCGTCCGGCCGCCCCGAGATCGGCCTGCCCGTCGCGGCAATCGCCATCCTGGTGCTCGTCCTGCTGTTCCGCCGGCCCGCCCGAGCCTGGGCCCTCGGCGGCGACGAGCCCGACTGACCCCGTGCTCGCCGTCGGGCTACCGAACCTGGAGCACGTGGGTGGCGCCGCAGCTGACGGCGAAGCTGCGGTACGTGGCGGTGAACGGCCGCTGGCTCGGTCGGTGTTGAGCACGGTCAGCCCGGCCGACAGGTCGCCGGTCAACGACGTGGTGTCGGGCAGCCGCTGCCACGGCCCGTTGCCGGCGGCATCTCGCCAGTAGGCGCTGACCCGGTCGCCGTCGCGGACCAGCCGCAGTCCGGTCGAGGTCGTGGTGACCCTGATCGGTGCCGGCTCGCCGGAGAAGGGGCCGTTGAACTTGGTGTGCGTGCCGTTCTGGAACATCTCGAAGGCGATCGCGCCGAAGTCGCCGAATCCCCGTTCCAGTCGGATGTAGTTGTCCGCGTCGCGGAACAGCAGCAGCCCGGCCGCCCGGTAGGGAATCTGCGGATTCGCGTCCACCCGCGTCTCCACGGTGAAGTCGCCGCGGACGGGCACGTTCAGATAGGGCGCGGTGATCCGGCTTTGCATGTCCGTCCGTACGTTGGCCCCGTCCGGCGCGGTGATCCGCAAGGCGCCGTCGCCGACGTCGAAGGTTGCGGTGCCGCCGGCATCATTCATCCGGCTCACGTTCGGTGCGATCGATTGCGTCGTGAAATCGGCGGTGACGGCCCCGCAGGGGCCCCGGTCGCCGCCGAGCAGGCCGGGCACGACGAGAACGGCCACGACGAGCACGACGGCCGCCGTGATCACCCCGGCGAGCACGGGCCGTCGCCGCCACGGACGCCGCCGGGGTCGCCGTTCGGCCGGGCCTTCGGCCACCGGGGCCATCGGGGTGGGCGGCCGCTCCGAGATTGGCGGCGCCGCGGGAATTCGCGGCATGTCCGGTGGGTTCGGCACGTCGCAGCCGGAGCGGTTCGCCCGATTTCGTGGAATCGGTGCCGATCTCATTCACCTCGACATCGCCGGCGGTGTGGTTGCCGCCCGGCGGCCTGTCGCCTAGGTCCCGGCCAGCCGGTTCAGGGCCGCACCGCTGACCCGCATGACCGTCCACTCGTCCATGGGCACCGCGCCGAGGGACTTGTAGAAGCCGATGGCGGGCTCGTTCCAGTCCAGTACCCACCATTGCAGCCGGGTGTAGCCGCGGCGTACGCATTCCTCGGCCAGTGCCTCCAGCAGCGCCCTGCCCAGGCCGGCGCCGCGGGCGCTCGGCCGGACGAAGAGGTCCTCCAGGTAGATCCCGTGCTCGCCGTCGAAGGTGGAGAAGTTCAGAAACCATACCGCGCAGCCGACGACCTCGCCGTCCAGCTCGGCGACGTGGGCGTACAGCGCGGGTGACTGGCTGAACAGGGCGCGGTGCAGCTGCTCGGTGGTCAGGTGGCATTCGTCGAGCTTGCGTTCGTACTCGGCGAGCTCGTACACCAGTTTGACCAGAGTGTCTATATCGGACTCTCGAGCCGGCCGGACGCGCGGATCTGACAACGGATTCTCCCTCAGCTTTCTACTGCCGGAACGTTGAGCCGGCGCACCTGCGGCACCCCGCGCTCGTCGCCGAGCACCGAGACCCCGGCCGCTTCGAGTCCGAAGTGGACTCCCGCGGTGGGTGGCAACCCCAGCCAGCCGGCCACCAGCACCCGGCTGAAATGCCCGTGCCCGACCAGGATCACATCGCCGGATGGAAGGGCGGCATACACGCGCTCGATGACCCTGGCGGCGCGCGAGCCGATCGCCGCCGCGGTCTCGCCGCCTGGGCACGGGTGGGTCCACACGGTCCAGCCGGGCACCCGCTCGCGGATCTGCGGCGTGGTCAGGCCCTCGTAGTCGCCGTAGTCCCACTCGGCGAGGTCCTCGGTGACCTCGGTGACCGTGAGCCCGGCCAGCTCCGCGGTGCGCCGCGCGCGGTCGCGCGGGCTGGACAGCACCATGGCCGGCGGCGCGTCGCCGCGCAGCGCGGTGAGCAGCCGGCCGGCCCGGCGCGCCCGCCGCTTGCCCTCGGCGGTCAGCGGCACGTCGGTGCGCCCGGTGTGCCGCCCCAGCTCGGACCACTCCGTCTGACCGTGCCGGATGAGGTACAGGGCGGTGGCGTCGACCATGTGGCAGAGGCTAGCCGGCCGGCTAGACCAGGAGCGCGGCGATCAGCAGGCCGGTGGCGGCCAGTGAGGACAGCGTGCGAACGTGGTTGCCGCCGGTCCACTCGCGCAGGTAGCGGGCCCACTGGTCGGCGGAGTCCGAAGTGGACGGATCGAGCCGGTCGAGGGCGTTGTTGCGCGGCACGTGGTAGACGATGGTGATGATCGGCGTGCCGAGCAGGTACACCAGGCTCCCGGCGAGCAGGTACGCGCCGTTCGGCTCGCCGAGCCGGAGAATCCCGACGACGGCGAGCACCGCGGCCAGCAGGCCCGCGCCGAACAGCGGGATCATGAACAGCGGGGTCAGCACGGTGACGTTGATCGACTGCATGGCGGCGATCCCCTGCGGCGCCGGCATCCGCCGCAGGGCGGCCATGATGAACGTGGAGAAGGCGAAGAACACACCGGCGGCGATCGCGGTGCACAGCGCCGTGACAAAGGTCAGAATGTCGATCATCGTGGCCTCCGGGTCCGTTCCGTCGTGCTGGGTCGATTCAAGACGGACCCGGTGAGACTCTCCATAGCTCAGAGCCTCGACTCCATGCGCCAGCGTCTACCCGACCGCG
>NZ_DASZCQ010000163.1:0-16363 GCF_035942955.1 Actinophytocola sp.
GGGTGCGGGCGGCGGGCCTGGCCGGCGCCGCGGCCCTGGTCGGCCTTGCGACCGCCTTCTTGCGCGGCGGGCGGGTGCGGGTCAGCTCGGACGGGGAGAACGACAGCACGTCCTTGGAGCCGGTGGGGCGCACCTGGATGAAGTCGCCCTCGCCGGGCTCGTCGAACGCCACCACCTTCGCCGAGCCGCCGGCCGGCACCCCGACCGCCGCCGGGGTGAACCACACCATCGGCGCCCGCCCGCCGGCGAGCTCGTCGCGCAGCTGCGCGAGGTCCTCGTCCGACAACGACACCAGCTGCGCCATCTTTCAATCCTCCGATACGGGGCCCCGATCAAGGAGTTTGAGGCGTAGTTTGCCCTGGTGCCCGGACAACACCAAGGGGTTGGGCATGAGCGCGCACTACCTGTGGTGGCGTAGTTGCTACGACGGCGTGCTGCACGCGTTCCCGGTCGTTCCGGGCTCCCCGCTGCAGCACCAGCATTACCGCGCGTCCTGCGCCCACGCGGCGCCGCCGGATCTGGACGGCACGGCCCGCGGACGGGCCACGCTGCGCGCTGTGCCTGCTGATCCTGCGCAACGGGCAGGGCTGATCAGTGACCAGGGCCGCGGACCCGGTACTCGCAGCCGTACTCGACCGCGTAGTGCAGGTCGTAGTGGTGCACGATCTTGGGACCGTCGTTGAGGTGCACGTGGGTGACGGTGTCCCTGGGCTCGTCGGGCAGCTCGGCCAGCGTGTCCACCCGGCCGTCGAGCGGGCCGCCGACGTAGCGCACGACGTAGGGCTGCGACACGGCGACCTCCTCTCGGCGAACTGACCGGCCCACCCGATGGTTCACCCCGAATTGCCGGAATGCAACCGCTTCCGCGCGCTATCCAACAGGGGTTCAGTCATCCGTCAGTCATCCCGGGCCCGAGACGGCTGGACCCGCTTGGGCTCCCCGGCCATCTTCGGGTACTCCGGCGGGTACGGCAGATCGCCGCCGACGCCGTCGCGCTCGTGCTGGGCCACCAGGTCGAGCAGCGGCTCGAGCGAGAAGGCGTGCTGGGCGATGTCGGCGTGCGGATCGCCGAGCTCGGCGAACCGGGCGGGCACCGTGGTCACGTCGAAGTCCTCCGGGCTGACGTCGTCCAGCTCGTCCCAGGTGACCGGGCAGGACACCCGCGCCCGCGGGTTCGGCCGGACCGAGTAGGCGCTGGCGATCGTGCGGTCCCTGGCCATCTGGTTGTAGTCGATGAAGATCCGCTCGCCGCGCTCCTCCTTCCACCAGTTGACCGTGACCCGGTCCGGCATCCGGCGCTCGAGCTCGCGGCCGAGCGCGATCAACGCGCGGCGCACCTCGACGAACGTCCACTTGGGCTGGATCGGCACGTACACGTGCAACCCGCGGCCGCCGGAGGTCTTCGGAAAGCCTTGCAGGCCCAGCTCGTCGAGCAGCGGCCGCAGCTCGTGCGCCGCCCGCACCGCGTCGCGGAAGTCCGTGCCGGGCTGCGGGTCGAGGTCGATGCGCAGCTGGTCCGGGTGGTCCACTTCGGGGCGGCGCACCGGCCACGGGTGGAACGTCAGCGTGCCGAGGTTGGCCGCCCACACCACGACGGCGAGCTCGGTCGGGCACACCTCGTCGGCGTACCGCCCGCTGGGGAACGCGATCCGGGCCGTCTGGACCCAGTCCGGTGCGCCCTTGGGCACCCGCTTCTGGAAGAACGCGTCGCCGCGGTGGTCCTGCCGGGTGGACAGCTTCGCGCCCGGCACCACCCCGCCGGGCCAGCGCTCCAAAGTGGTCGGTCGCTCGTGCAGCGCGCGGAGAATTCCCTCGCCCACCGCAAGGAAATAGTTCACCACGTCGCCCTTGGTGATGCCCCGCTCCGGGAAGTACACCTTGTCCGGATTGGACACTCGGACGGCCCGCCCGTCGACGGTGAGCTCAAGCGCGTCAGCCATTCGGCCAGCCTACGGGGTGCAAACTCCCGCGCGAGGTGGGAAAGGCGCCGGGTACCTTAGGCCGGTGAAGATGGACCTGACCCCGGCGAGGGGCACCCGTGATCTGCTGCCGGCGACCGTTGCCGTGCGCGATCATGTGCTGGCCACCATCACCGAGGTCTACCGCCGCTACGGCTACCAGCGGATCGAGACGCCGGCGCTGGAGAACATCGAGCGGCTGCAGGGCGGTCAGGGCGGCGAGAACGAGAAGCTGATCTTCCGGGTGCTCCGCCGCGGGCTCGACGAGCGCCTCGCCGCCGGCACGGAGCTGTCCGGGCTCGTCGATCTGGGCCTGCGCTACGACCTGACCGTGCCGCTGAGCCGGTTCTACGGCAACAACCGGGCCAGCCTGGCCGACCCGTTCCGCTCGTTCCAGGTGGGGCCGGTGTGGCGGGCCGAGCGCCCGCAGAAGGGCCGCTACCGGCAGTTCTACCAGTGCGACATCGACATGCTCGGCGAGCCGAGCGTGCTGGCCGAGGCCGAGCTGATCGAGGCGACCACCGAGGCGCTGGCCGCGGCCGGGCTGTCCGGCGGCACCGTCCGGCTGTCGGACCGCCGGTTCCTGTCCGCGCTGGCCGCGCGGGTGGAGCTGCCGCCGTCGTCCTGGGACGGGCTGTTCATCACGCTGGACAAGCTGGACAAGATCGGCTGGGACGGGGTGCGCGCGGAGCTGGCCGGGCGGGGGTTCGAGGCCGAGCGGATCGGCCGGCTCGCCGACACCATCGCCGAGCTGCAGGGCGTCGAGGAGGGCAAGCTGGTCGACCGGCTCGGCTCGGCGCTGCCGAACCTGGGCGACGACGTCCTCGCCGACCTGGAGGCCACCGTGGCCGCGCTGCGCGATCTGGCCGCGCAGCGCGACCTCAGCTGGGCGTTCGACCCGACCCTGGTGCGCGGCATGGGTTACTACACCGGGCAGATCTTCGAGATCACGCACCCGGCCGCGGCCGGCTCGGTGGCCGGCGGTGGCCGATACGACAAGCTGATCGGGCGGTTCCTCGGCACCGACGTGCCGGCCTGCGGGTTCTCGATCGGGTTCGAGCGCATCGTGGACCTGCTCGGCGGGCCCGCGGCCCGGGAGGCCGTCGCCGTGCTGTACGAGCCGGAGGTGCCGCCCGCCGCGGTGCTGGCCGCGGCCCGCCGGCTGCGGGCCGGCGGCCGCACCGTGTCCCCGATCCGCCGGCGCGGCAAGTTCGGCGCGCAGCTCGGCCGGCTCGAGGAATGGGGGTTCGGCTCGTTCGTGTACCTGCGGGACGAGTCGGCCGACGCGCTCGAGGAGCGTCGGCTCGGCGGGAGGTGACGCGCTACCGTGTTCTCATGGCGGCCACCGGTATTCCCGACGGGGAGGACCCGCGTCGCCGGTCGCCGGCGGACCGGTTCAACGACGACCTGATCGGGCTGGATCCGGACGACCCCGAGGCCCAGGCGTTCGCCGAGCACCTGGACCGGGTGGAGCGCACCCGCCCCGCGTACACCGTCGAGGGCTACCTGTCCGGCATGAGCGACTTCGCCGACTCGGCCAACCGGCTCGGCGGCCACTACCGGCTGATGGCCAGCATCGTCGCGGCGCTGATCCTGCTCGGCGTGGCCGTCGCCGCCTGGGACGCGATCGTCTACGTGTTCTCCGTCCTGCTCAACTGAGGGGTTAGCGTGGAGGTATGAACCCGGTAGGCGACGCCCCTCCCAAGGTGGTCAAGTCCGACCAGGAATGGCGCGAGCAGCTCACCCCGGCCGAGTACCGCGTGCTCCGCGAGGCCGGCACCGAGCCCCCGTGGACCGGCGAGTACACCGACACCAAGACCACCGGCGTCTACACCTGCCGCGCCTGCGGCGCGGAACTGTTCCGCAGCGACACCAAGTTCGACTCCCACTGCGGCTGGCCGTCGTTCTTCTCCCCGCTCGCCGCCGACCGCGTCATCCTCCGCGAGGACCGCTCCCTCGGCATGGTCCGCACCGAGGTGCTGTGCGCCACCTGCCACAGCCACCTCGGCCACGTCTTCGAAGGCGAGGGCTACCCCACCCCCACCGACCAGCGATACTGCATCAACTCCATCTCCCTCACACTGATCCCCCACACCGACGACCAATCCGACCCAGGGGTAGCCGGCTAGGCGCAGCGGCAGAGGGAGTACATCGGCATTTGCCACGCAGCGTCACCACTAGACTCGAACAATGTGACGTCGCATTTAGGAGCTGGCCGCGATTCAGGCGACCGGAGCCAGCGATCGCGCAGGATCCGACCGGAGTCGATGTTCGTCCACGTCGCGCTGCTTCTGACGCTCGGCATGCTGCTGACGGCTGTCCTGATCATCGCCTTCTGGGCCATGTTCGGGCCTCCTTCAACCGCAAGTGATCGCCTTGACCTGGTCAAAGTCGCCCTGATTGTCGTGGGCGGCACAGGCGGAGTGGTCGCGCTGACCGTCGCCTACCGCAAGCAACGGCAAAGCGAGGAAACGGATCAACGGGAACAGTACAAGTTGTTCACCGACCGCTATGTCAAGGCAACCGAACAGCTAGGACACGACAAACCGGCGGTGCGCGCCGCGGGTGTCTACGCGATGGCGGAGCTGGCGGACGACTGGGCCGAAGGCCGACAGCTGTGCATCGACGTCCTGTGTGCCTACATCCGGATGCCCTACCGGGATCCCGAGGACGGTGAGCGGGAAGTTCGACGCACGCTGTTCAGGATCATCCGCAATCACCTCCGTCCGGAGGCACGGTGGAGCCGGGTGAAATGGTTTCACCACCGATTCAGCTTCGAAGGTGCGACGATCGACAGTGGCGATCTGTCGGGTTGTCACATCGCAGCCGGCGGCCACATGACCTTCCATGGCGTTCGGTTCACCGACGGCTTTCTGCTGAGCCATCTGACCCTGCATGACGGTGCTCCGATGTGGTTCACCAACGCCAGGTTCGAGGGCAGGTACTGCAGCTTCAAGAACTCCGACTTTCGCGGCAGCAAGGTTGAATTCGACCGAGCCGAGTTTGCCAGCGGCCTGACGACCTTCAAGGGCGTGCGGTGCGACGCTGTAGAGGATCGCAACGCCGAGTGGATCGAGACCGGGATAACTCGCATCGACACCAGGTGCACCGGCGGAACAGTGGATTGGGGAGATCTTCCATCCTTACCCGTCACGGCGGAGAATCCCTGACAACGTGACGCGCGGCCTAAGCTTATGGCGCGAGACTGAGGGTGGTGTCGGGCTGGGTAGCGGGCAATCCGCTCCGGCGTCACCTACACGATCAACCGGCGCAGTTCCGCCGGCTCGCGCGCTCGGTCCTGGCGGAGGTACTTCTGGGCCAGGACGCGCGGCAGCGCGGGTCCGGTCGGGGATGTTCGGCTCGACCGGGCTGGCTAGGATTGGCATTCATGTCAGCCGAGCGGCCGTCGTGGGTGCCGCAGGATATTGACCTCGACCGGCCGAACGCCGCTCGAATCTACGACTACTTCCTTGGCGGGGCCTGCAACTTCCGAGTGGACCGGGAGTTCGCCGCGAAGGCCATGGAGGTGATGCCGGACGTCGGGCGGGCCGCGCAGCGTAACCGGGCGTTTCTCGGCCGGGCCGTCCGGTTCTGCGTGAGCCAGGGGATCCGCCAGTTCCTCGATATCGGCTCCGGCATCCCGACCGTCGGCAACGTGCACGAGATCGCGCAGGGAATCGACCCGCGGTGCCGGGTGCTCTACGTCGACAACGAGCCGGTCGCCGTGGCGCACGCCGAGCGGATGCTCGAGGGCAACGAGAACGTGGCCATCCTGCAGGCAGATCTGTGTGACCCGGACACCATCCTGAACTCCGAGCTGGCGGACCGGTTGCTCGACTTCGACCGCCCGCTGGCCCTGCTCATGCTGGCCGTGCTGCACTTCGTCCCGGATTCGGCGCACCCCCGCTCGGCGATCGAGCAGTACCTGAAGGTCATGGCCCCCGGTAGCTTCCTCGTCGTGTCCCACGGCTGCATCGAGACCGCCGAGGCCGCCGCCGTCCATGCCTCGTACCGGCGGACCTCGACCCCCGGCGTCCTGCGCAACCGCCAGGAGATCCTCGACCTCATGGCCGGCACCGAGCTGGTCGAGCCCGGCCTGGTCTGGACCCCGCAATGGCGGCCGGACTCCCCCACCGACGTCGGCGACCACCCCGAACGCGCCATCACCGTCGCCGCCGTCGGACGCAAGCGCTCATGAGCAGCGACGCCGCCCCCGACGTGAGCGCTCTGGCGATCAACGTCACGATCCCCGAGCCCCTCCGCTGGACCGACACCAGGCGTGACGAGCAGTTCATCCTGACCACACTCAACATCCGGCTACTCCCGGACGGGCACCTCGCGGCCAAGGCCTACGGCCGGCCAACCGGCGGCGGCCGCGGCACCTACGTCTCGTTCCGGGTCCCCGACCGGCCCGAGCTGGCCGCCCTCATCGCCGAAGCCGCCAGCCGGGCCGGCGAGCTGTGGAGCGCCCACCGCGGGCTCGGCTGAATCGCCGGCAGCCGGTGGGCCACCGGACGCACCGGCGGCCCACCGCGCTGGTGTCTACTTAGAACACCCAGATGCCGTAGGCGTTCAGCGCCTCGACGACCGGCTGGAAGAAGGTGACCCCGCCACCGCCGCCGGAGGTGAGCCCGTATGCGACGGCGCCGGCGAACCACGGTCCGCCGCTGTCGCCCGGAGCGGCGAAGACGTTGGTGGCGGCCATGTCGCCGACGCAGCCCTCGGGGTAGCAGACGGTCTGCCAGAGCAGGTTCACCTGGCCGCAGGTCAGGCCGCTGGTGGCGCCGGACTTGCAGATGCCCATGAACTGTGCGGGCCACGCCGCGGTGACGATGTCCTGGAAGGTTCCGTTGTACAGGTAGACGTTGCCGGGCTGGGGAAGGCCACCGTCGTTGCGGATCAGGCCGAAGTCGTTGCCGGGGAAGCTGGCGTGGATCGACGGCCCGTAAAACAGGCCGGTCGAACCGTCCCACCACTGTGGAATCGCCCGGGTGCAGTGGCCCGCGGTGACCCCGGTGTTCGCGGTGGTGCTGAAGCCCAGCGAGCAGTAGCCGCCGCCGGCGGCGAGGATGGGGAACCCTCCGGAGATCATCTTGCCGAAGGAGCCGTCCACGTGCTCGACGCGCACCGCGGTGCCGTAGGCGCCGGCCGCGCTGAGCACGCCGGACAACTTGGCGGTGCCGACCGCGGTCTTGCCGACCTGCACCACGACCTGGTTGGCCCGCACATCGATGCCGAACGCCGTGTCGGCGACCTGCGCCGCGGCAAGGGTGTCCCGGATCGACTCGAGCCGCGCCAGCGTGTGCGTGACCAGCTTGGCGCCGGCGCCCGCGGCCCGCACGGTGGCTGCGGCCGCCTCGTCGAGCACGTTGACCACCACCGTGTCGTTGGCCTGGTCGAGCCACATGCCAGCGGCACGGGCGCCGAGCTTGCCGGTGAGTTGCTCGCCCAGGGTGATCCGGGCCGGCTGGGAGCTCAGCCGCCGCATGGCCTCGGCCTGGCTCAGGTCCGCCTGGCCGGCGAGCGCGGCGGCGGCAGCCTCGGCCACCTGCGGAGCGTAGCCGTCGACCTGCTGCTCGGCCTGCGCGCCGGAGACGCCGAACGTCATGGCGGTAGCCGTGGCGGTGGCGACCAGCAACGCGCGAACAGCCGTATATCGGGTGCGTTTCATTGTCACGCCAACCCTTTCTCGATCAAGGTAACCGTTTACATGAACGGTGGTTCACACCGTAGAAGGCCACCGATGATCACTACTAGCGACCGAAAGGACGCTCAGGGTAGTCGCAATGGTTCACGACTATAGGCGGTAGTAATTCAGTCCCCGGGAATGGCGCCGAGCTGCCGCAGCTGCGCGAGGACGTCGACGACTCCCCACGTCTCGGCGATTCGGCCGCCCTCGAAGCGGAAGATGAAGATCTCGTTGTACCTGACGGACCTGCCGGTCGGCGCAATGCCCAGATACTCGCCCCGATGGGTTCCGGTCACCACATTCCTGCAGACGATCTTGTCGTCCTCGGCGATCACATCCTCGACCGCGACGTGCAGATCGGGATAGGCCCGAAGAAGCGTCGCCCACACCCGCTTGAGCGCCTGCGCCCCCGTCTGTTGAACCGGCAGTGGCGTGCGGATCAGCACATCCGGCTTGACGACCTCGTCGATCGTCTTCGCGATACGCTCCACGTCGCCGCTGTTGACGGCGTCGTGCAGGCGCCGGAACATCGCCTTGTTGCTCGTCGACATGTGCCTTCTCCTCGTCTTGTCGGTAGGAACGTTCGGGGTGGCGCCACACCCCGTATGACAAGACGGCCGTCCCGGTTGTGACACGATCTTGATCGACCACGGTGGTAGCGTCCATGGCCACCGATGGAATGGCCACAGTTGCGCGCGGAGATCAGCGCCACCACGGGGAGGGTGGGCGAGCTGCTGCGCCGCGTGCCCGCCCCCGACCTGCCGCTGGCCCGGGTGAGCTGGACGGCGGCCGAGACCGGCGCGCACCTGGTCACCCTCGCCCGCCGGTACCGCCGCATGGCCCAAGCGCCGCAACCACTTCCGGCCTCCCTGGCCGAGGACAACCAGCAGGCCCTCGACGCCCTGCCGGAACGCGACCCGGACACCGTCGCCGACCTGCTCACCGCCGACGTCACCACCCTGCTCGACACCCTCGGCACCGACGGCCGGCACCGGGCCTGGTACTTCACCCTCCCCCACACCGCGGCCGGCCTCGGCGCGATCATGCTCACCGAGCTCCTGATGCACGGCCTCGACCTGGCCCGCGCCCTGCGCCAACCCTGGCCGATCACCCGACCCCAAGCCGCGATCTGCCTGCACGGTGTGCTCCCGGCGCTGGTCCTGCTGGTCGAGCCCGCCGCGGCCCGCACCGCCACCGGCACCTACCACCTGCGCCTGCGCGGCAGTGCCGACTGGACCATCCGCATCCACGACGCCACCGCCACCGTCGAACCCGGCCGCCCCGGCCGAGCCGACCTCCACCTGTCCGCCGACCCGGTCGCCTTCCTGCTCCACTCCTACGGACACCTCGGCCGCACGCGCATCCTGCTCACCGGCCGCCTCATCGCCTGGGGCCGCCGACCCTGGCTGGCCCCCCGCCTTGACAAGACCTTCACCGAAACCTGACCCCGACCGCCCAGCACGGCCGTTCCCGGCGATCGTCAACCCGCAACCCGCGATCTCGCCCGCAGCAAAGCGCGGTCAGCGGCAACGAGCTGGGTGCAGCCGGCTGCACCGCACAGCGGTAGGTGGATCCACGCCGGCTCGTTCACCGCCGGCGGCGGCTCGCGGAACGACGCGCGTGAACTCCTATCACCGGTGCGGTGAGCAGGATGGTCCGGTCGGGTCGGTGCAGCCGGCCGGCGAGCGACGGCGGATCAGCGGCCCTCGGAGCGCCGCGTGGCGTTGCGCAGCGCGATCGGCGCGCCGGCGAGGTCCTCCTCGTTGCACAGCAGCTTCACGTCGTAGTACGGCGAGCTCTCGCTGTCGTCGTAGTCGAGGTGGATGGCAAGCACCTCGACCGGCTCACCCAGCCACTCCTGGGTGCGACGAAGCCAGGCCGCGGACCGTTCGAGCGCGGTCGGCAAGTCGTCGTCGCGGAACTCCACAGGGCGGTAGGGGACGCCGTAGATCTGGTCGCCCTCGTGCGCCGGGCGGGGCAGATCGACGGAGACGCCGGCGTCGTCGAGATCAAGTGTCACGTGCTGAGGTTGGTCACTGGCGAGCTCGCTCACGTGGAAAGCGTCTCCCAGCCGGTGACCAGCCGCAACCCCCGCCCCATCGAACCCGCCCCCGACGGCGCCCACGGGGCTGGCCGCCAGGCCGTGTTTCGACGTGGTGACCAGGTGAGGTACCCGTTGCCGTCGTGGTCGGCCGCCGGCTACGCGGCCCTGTCTAGGCAGGTCACAGCCCCGATTTAGGTAGCGGTCACCGATTGCCGGGGCGGCGGTTTTGCCTAGAAAAAGGTGACCTGATCCCAAGCGCATTTGGAGTGTGACATGCGCATGTCTTCGACCCGGCGCCGACGACGGTCGCCGGGAGTCCGGCGTGGTCGCGGCGTGGCCATGGCCGCGTTCGCCATCGCCGGAACCCTTGCGGGGCCGGGCTCCGCGACGGCCGAACCCGCGGCGCTGCCGCCGACCCACGGCAAGGGCGTGGCGATCCACGTGGCGTCGTCGGGGTCGATCGACACCTTTGCCGGCGCCGACCGGACCGGCGGCTTCGACCTGCCGTTCCACCAGGGTCACCTGATGACCTCGGCCGATGTGGACGGTGACGGCACCGACGAGCTGATCTTCGCGGGGGACACGCCGAACCGGTTCTACGTCTACGAGGCCGACGGAAGCTCCTACGAGGTGGTCGAGACCCAGCTCAACGGCGGGCCGTACCGGGTCGCCGCGGGCGACGCCGACGGCAACGGCACCGAGGAGGTGTTCGTCAGCGGGCCGTCCGGAGTGGACACGTTCACCGCGGCCGGGCAGCACGTCGGGCACATCGGACTGCCGCTGAAGCCGGAGTCCCTCCTGGAGGCGGGCGACACCGACGGTGACGGCCGCGCCGAGATCCTCGTCGCCGGCGACGTGGTGGGCCGGTTCTACGTCTGGCAGGCCGACGGATCCGGCTACCGGGTCGTCGACACCGGCGGCCTCGCCGGGCCGTACCAGCTCGCCGCCGGCGACGCCGACGGCAACGGCACCGACGACGTCTTCATGACCAAGCCCGGTGGCGTCGACGCGTACACCGGGACCGGGCAGCCGATCGAGCACATCGGCCTGCCGATGCTCCCCGGTGACCTGATGGACGTCGGCGACACCGACGGCGACGGCACGGCCGAGGTCCTGCTCTCCGACGGCACGCCCGGCCGGTTCTACATCTACGAGGCCGACCTGGACTACCAGGTGGTGCTCACCGGCCAGGACGACGGTCCGTACGCGATCACGGCCGGCAGCAAGGGAAGCCGCGACCTCGACTCCGACGCCATCCCGGACCGCATCGAGGTCTCCGGGATCACCGACGCCAACGGCACCGTGCTGCTGCGCCCGTCCAACCCGTGCCGGGAGACGATCAACGTCGAGATCGACTACATGCTCGAGCCGGGCGGCGGGTCCGCGCCGGAGGCCGAGGCGCTCGAACGCGTCCGGGCGGCGTTCGACCAGGCGCCGCGGCGGGCCGTCTCGGTCTGCCCGTTCCCGGGCAACAGCACCGCGTCCGGGGTGGAGCTGCACGCCGAGGTCGACGACGCGATCGCGTTCTCGGCGGCCCCGGTCGGCACCCCGGCCGAGTTCGACGCGATCAAGGCCGCGCACACCGAGGCGCGGCTGAGCCCGTACGTGCACTACAACCCGTGGGTCGACGCGGTGGTCGTCGAGGGCAAGCCCTACGGCGGCTACTGCTGCTACGGCACGTTCGGCCACGACTTCCTGGTCGCCGCCGGCGGCGGCACCACCCGGCAGGCGGCGACGTTCATGCACGAGCTCGGCCACGCGCTCGGGCTCGGCCACGGCGGCGGGGACGGCGTCAACTACAAGCCGAACTACCTGTCGATCATGAACTACTGGTTCTCCAACAACGGCATCCGCAACCTCGACACCGGCAAGGCGGTGATCGACTACTCCCGCCGGGCGTTGCCCACGCTGTACGAGCTGGACCTAGCCGAGCCGCTCGGCGTCCAGGCGACCGGATCGCCGCTGCGCACCCGGTGGCACACGCTGGGCGGTGGCACCGAGTCCGGCCGGGCAAGCGGACCGCTCGACTGGACCGGCAACAACTTCGACGGGGTCGGCGCGGACGACGACGACCAGCACGTCGCCGTCGACCTCAACGGCGACGAGAAGCTCGACGGCCTTGCCGGCTTCGACGACTGGGCACACCTGCACTACGGCGGCTGGCCGGCGGGCGGCGGTGGTCTGCTCGACGAGGAGCTGACGCTGGACGAGGCGGCGGCGAACGAGCAGTCGCTGGACGGCGAGCTCACCCCGGACCGGACGCTGACCTTCGGCACCCCGCCGCCCGGCCACCGCGCCGCGATCATCGGTGTGGCGCAGGACGACCGGCGGGTCTACCTGACCCGCTACACCCACCAGATCGCCGAGCCGCAGCAGGCCACCCAGCCGGGCGAGCTGATCGTGCTGGACAAGGCGGACCTGCGAGTGCTGGCCAGGGTGCCGGTCGGGTGGGATCCGCGCAGCGTGGCGGTGAACCCGGTGACGAAGCGGATCTACGTGGTCAACTACGGCAAGCAGAGCTACAGCGTCAGCGTCATCGATGGCACCACGTTCGCCACCCTGGCCACGATTCCCAGCGGGCAGGCGCCGATCGACGTCGCGGTGAACTCCCGGACGAACCGGATCTACGTGTCCACCCCGTACCAGGAGCGGATCCAGGTCATCGACGGCAGGACCAACACGCTGCTCGACCCGATCGTGGTCGGGCCGGGCCCGCAGGGGCTGGCCGTCGACGAGCGCACCAACCGGATCTACGTGGCGCTGACCAACCGCTCCTACGAGCCGCACGTCAACGCGCTCGGGGTGATCACAGACGACGGGCAGACCGTCACGGTCCACCCGAAGATCACCATTCCCGGGTTCCAGCCGATCGACGTTGCCGTCGACGGCAAGCACGGCCGGGTCTACGTCGCCAACCTCGGCGGCGGCGGGTTCCAGCCCAAGCTGACCATTGTGGACAGTGGGACGTCGTCGGTGATCGCCGAGGTGGGCATCGTCCGCGCGGTCCGCGGCGTCGCGGTCAACCCCGACGCCCGCGAGGTGCTGGTGTCCACGGACGACGGTGTGTTCGCCGTTGACGACATGCGGCTGCGGGTGACCCGGTTCATGCCGGCCGGCTACGGGCCGATGGGCATCAGCACCGGAACCGGCGAGGAACGCACGCTCTACGTCGGCAACCTCGACGGCGAGCTGCGCCGGCTGTCCTACAGCAGCGGCACGCCGAGCTGAGGTGCGGGATTGTCGGGGCCCGGCCCTAGTCTGCGGACCATGGACATCATCCTGATCCCCGGACTGTGGCTCGACGCCTCCTCATGGGACGAGGTCGTGCCGGCCCTCCAGGGGGCCGGCCACCGCACGCACGCGCTGACGCTGCCCGGCATGGAGTCGCCGGACGCCGACCGCTCCGAGATCACCCTGCGCGACCACGTCGACGCGGTCGTCAAGCTGATCGACTCCATCGACGGCAAGGTCGTGCTCGTCGGGCACTCCGGCGGCGGCGCGATCGCCCACGCCGCGGTCGACGCGCGGCCCGACCGGGTGGCCCGCGTGGTCTACGTGGACAGCGGGCCGCTCGGCGACGGCGGGGTCATCAACGACCAGCTCCCGGCCGGCGACGGCGAGATCCCGTTGCCGGACTGGTCGCTGTTCGACGAGGAGGACCTCGTCGACCTCGACGACACCCTGCGCGCCGCGTTCCGCCAGCGCGCGATCCCGTCACCGGTGCGCGTCGCGCGCGACCGGCAGCGGCTGTCCGACGAGCGCCGCTACGACGTGCCGATCACCGTCATCGCCTGTGAGTTCCCCAGCGCGATGCTGCGCGAATGGCTGGAGCAGGGGCATCCGTTCGTCCGGGAGCTCGCCAAGATCCGCGACGTCGAGTACGTCGACCTGCCCACCGGCCACTGGCCCCAGTTCACCCGGCCCGCCGAGCTCGGGCGGGCGATCCTCGCCAGCGTCGACTCCGCCTGAACCTCCCGCTACCGGGTTGACAGCCAATCGAACATCAGTGCACCATGCTCTGCGCGGTTCTCCCCGACCGCTCCACGGTCCGGCACCGCGGCCGGATCTCGTTGCGGGGTCAGGGAGATCTCATGCTCAGCGGCGCGCTGATCGCCGGTGCGGCCTTCGTGGCCGGAGTGCTCAACACGGCGGGTGGCGGAGGCGCGATCCTGTCCTTCGTGGTGCTGACCACGACCGGCGTCGCCCCGCTGACCGCACACGCGACCAATCAGCTCGTCACGCCGCTGAGCTTCCTGGCCGCGGCCCGCGCGGCGCGCGGCACCCGGCCGCGGGTCGCGCTGCTGGTGGCGGGCTGCGTCGGAACCGTTGCCGGAGTGGGGATTCTGGCCACGACGTCACCCGCGGCGTTCCAGGCGGTGGCACCGTGGGTGCTGCTTCCGGCCGCCGTGCTCGTCGCCGTGCAAGGTTGGGCCAAGCGGCGGCTGCCGGCGCGGCGGCGCGACCGGCACCCGCTGGCCACGGCCGCCGCGATGCTCACCTGCGGGGTGTACGCGGGGCTGATCGGCGTGGGCACCGGCACCCTGGTCCTGGTCGTGCTGGGGATGGGCGCGGCGGGCGGCGCGCTGAACCGGCTGCTGCCCGTGCGCAACGTGCTGTGCCTTGGCATGGCCGTCGTGGTCGCGGCCGCGTTCGCCTTCACCGGCCTTGCCGACTGGGCGCTCGCCGCCCTACTCGCGGTGCCCGCGGTGCTCGGCGGGCTGGTCGGCACCCGGCTCGTCGGCCGGCTTCCCGATCCCGCGCTCCGCGCGGGTGTCGTACTCACCGCGATCGCCGGCGCCGTCTGGCTGCTGCTGCGCTAGGCCGTCCCAGGTCCAGCGCGGCATGGACAGGCCGGGCGGGACCGCGGCGTCCGGCTCCGGGTAGGACAGCACCTCGCCCACCGCCCACCGCATGTAGTCGCGCAGCGCAGCCCGGAACTCGGGATCGGCCGGCAGCCCGGCGTCATCGGCCGCGCGCACGAAACACTCGACGAACCGGCGGCCAAGGTCGCTGATGTCGCCGTTGCCCGCGTGCAGCGTCAGCACCGCCGAGTGGTCGCCGCACGACCGGGAGAACCGGGGCGGCCCGCCCATGACCTCCGCCCAGTAGGCCGCCAGCCGTTCGACATGCCGGGGATGCTGCCCGGGACGGGAGAACGGGTGGTTCAGCTCGGGATCCGCCAGGCAGCGCGCGTGATGGGCCGTGGCGAGCGCGAGGAACGCGGGCTCGCCGCCGGCGAACTCGTACAGTGAGGGCCGCACGGCGTGATTATCGCTTGTGGGCGGGCATAGACTTCGCGTATGGCCGCACCGGCCACCGTGTCCGTCCCCGACCTCGTCCTGTACGCGGTCGCGGTGGTGCTCCCCGTGGCCGCGTTCTGGGCGGTGCTCGCGGTTCCCCGGCTGGTCGAGGGATTCAAGCGGCGCTTCCGCCGGCCCGAGATGATCGCGCACGGCCCGCCGATCGAGCAGCTTGCGGCCGACCTGCGCCGGGTCCACCGCGTGCTCGAGCACCTCGCACCCGGCACCACGATCGTGCGGTGGCGGGCCACCCGGCACGCCTACGACAGCCTGCTGACCCAGGCCTGCGCGGCGGTGGAGGTCGAGCACCGGCTCGACGAGCTGCCGGAAGGCTTCGAGCGCAACATGGAGCGCCTGCGGATCGAGGAGGCCCTGCGCGCCGCCGGCCTGGCGATCCCGTAGCCCGGTCTGTCCACAGTGGACCAGCGGCGCTGGACGCCGGGTGCCGGGGGTTCCGCACGGAGCGGACGTGATCGGATACGGTCGCGGGCATGGGTGAGACGCTCAAACTGGGTGAGTACCTGCTGGCCGTGCAGGGGCTCGCGATGATCCGCGCCGGCGTGACCCGGCCGTCCGCGGGCCGGCCGAGGATCGAGGAGATGCGCCGGATTCTCGACGAGCTGCCGGATTCCATGGAGATCCGGATGATCGAGTACGAGGTGCCCGAGGGGTACACCCGGTGGGCGGAGCACTATGACGGTCCCAACCCGGCGATCGCCCGGGAACAGCCGATCGTGCACGGCATCCTGGCCGACCTGCCGCCCGGCCGAGCCCTCGACGCGGCGTGCGGGACGGGCCGGCACGCGGCGCGGCTGGTCGAGCTGGGACACCAGGTGGTCGGCGTGGACGCGACCCCGGCGATGCTCGCCTTGGCGCGCAAGAAGGTTCCGTCCGCCGACTTCCGGCTCGGGCGGCTGGAGTCGCTTCCGGTGCAGGACGCCACGGTGGATCTGGTGGTCTGCGCGCTGGCCCTGACCCACGTGCCGGACCTGCGCCCGGTGCTTGCCGAGTTCGCCAGGGTGCTGCGGCCGGGCGGCCGGGTGGTGCTGTCCGACATCCACCCGCTGGCCAACATGACCGGGGCCATCGCCGCCTTTCCCGGCAAGGATCTCCGCAAGGGCCTGCCGTACGTGCGCAGCGAGCAGCACCAGATCTCCGACTACTTCACCGCGTTTCGCGCCGCCGGGCTGACCGTGCTCGACTGCCGGGAGCCGGTGATCGACGAGAAGGTGGTGACCGGGACGCCCAGCTACGCCCTCTACCCGGACGCGGCACGGCAGGCCTTTCTCGGCCTGCCGTACCTGCTCGTCTGGCAGTTGGAACGGTAGGGGGTGTCTGATGGATCTGGGTCGCGACCCAGATCCATCAGACA
>NZ_DASZCQ010000164.1:0-31649 GCF_035942955.1 Actinophytocola sp.
GTACAGCACGGCGACCGGCGGCGGGCGGTGCAGCAGCTCCTCGATCCCCGCGAATGCGTTGTGCGGCAAGGTGTTGTTGGACGACAGGTGTGCCTCGTCCGGCGTGATGACGAACCTCGGTTCGAAGAGGACCTCCGCGTCGCGCGGATCGATTGCCACGTCGTCGATGTGGCCCATGGTGGTCGCCGTCCGGTCAGGATTGCGCAGGCAGGCCAGGGTCACGAAGTCGGGCCGGTGCTCGTGGAACGGATCCTCGGTGTGGAAGTGCATGTAGACGTCGCTGGCCGAGCCGAGCTGCTTGGTCTCGTTTCCCTTGATGGGCAGGACATCGTTGATGATCCGGCCGTCCTGCTGGGTCGCCCAGCCGAACACGTCGCCGAGCACCGCGGAGTAGAGGACCAGCCGGACGTCGAACCGCAGTGTCCGTTGTGGATCTTCGGCGTTCTTCCAGTGGCCCGGCGTCGGCCCGAGCCGGTCCTGGTCGACGTGATGCCCCCGGATCAGGCAGTGGCCCGCCTCGGTGCGCCGGAACCGGTTGAGGAAGTGCGGGATCCTCCCGGGTAACCGGCAGGCGAGCGCCGGCGCCTCGACGAGCAGCTCCGGATGGTCCGGCCGGCCGTAGTCCCGGCCGATCGCGTCGGCCAGCTCATCGACCGCCGCGAGCTCCGCGTCGTCGAGCCGAAGTTCCATTGCCGCCCATACCCCTCATTCTTGCCGACACCGGAAATAAAGGTAGCGTCACTCCACCCCCTTCTCGCGGTCACGTTCTGCCACGTTAACATCGCCGCGAACAGCGGGCAAAGACGTCATACGGCAACTATGAAATATTCACGCCGGGCACCCGTGGTATTCACCGCGGGAACGTGTTTTATAGGGAATTGGGAAGCTTGGGACGAAGTTCGGCACTCCCGGCGCCGCGGCCACCGCTCGGGGGTTGGCCGCACCTATGCGAATGATGATGTTGCATAACGAGAGCCTGCTCGGCGCATTGACTGCGGGCCACGCACGGGCGTATCGATGCTCGGAGTTGTTCCCAGCCCGAGAGAAAGGATCATGTTCATGCACACCCTGCGGCATGGATTCGCGGCGGCGCTGACCGCCCTCGCAGTGACCGGTCTCGCCACCCCGGCGTCGGCGGCCCCGCCGGACTCCGCGTCCGCGCAGTGCCGGCTGTCCGCCGACGTGGTGGTGGCCAGCGTCGACGACCGCGTGCGCGGCGTCGGGAGCGTCACCTGCACGAGCCGCGTGTTCCAGATCCTCGCCGGCGTCGTGCTGACCCGCGACAACCTGGAGGCCGCGCGCGACCGCACGCTCTGCCGGAACACGGCCGGCTGCCGGATCGAGGTCGCGGCCGCCAACCCACCGGGCCTGAACCTCTGGTGCGCGGTGGCGACCGGAACCCTCCAGCTCAGCCCGCTCGGCCCGGTCGTCGATCTTGGCTCCCAGCGGGTATGCGAGCGGGGTTGAGCATCGCCGTGCGTACCGAGTGGGGTGCGATGGTGCGGCCGCGCACGGTGTCGGCGTCGATGGAGGCGGGGCGGTAGGGCAGCGTCGCCAGGCGTTCGAGCATGTGATCGATGGACCGGTCGAGGCGGTCGGCGAGTCCGAACAGGAAGGCCCACTCGTGCTCGTCGGAGCCGAAGTAGGTGACGGTGTCGAATACCTGGTGGAACCGCCGCCATGACCGGATGAGGGTGTGGTCGCGCCAGAGGGCCGGGCAGCCGGCCTGGGCCGCGACCACCCCGCCGTCGGTGAGCACCGAGCGGCAGCGGCGGAGGAACTCGGTGCCGTACAGGCGGTTGTGCTGGGCCGGGCCGGGATGCTCGTCGGGGACGTCGATCACCACGATGTCGTAGCGGTCGCGGGTTCGGGTGACGAAGTCCCAGCCGTCGGCGTAGTGCAGCCGGACCGGGCCGTCGCCGGCCAGGTCGGCGGGGGAGTAGCCGTACGGCAGGTGCCGGGCGCACAGCTCGACGGCCTGCCGGTCGATGTCGACGTGGTCCACGTGCCGCGCGCCGGCGGCAAGGGCGAGCTGGCTGACCACGCCCTCGCTGGAGCCGATGACCAGCACCCGGTCGAGCCGCCGGGCCAGCAGAAGCGCGGGGACCAGCAGCGCCTCGTGGTAGACGAGCTGGCCGGCCTCTGTGCTCTGCCGGTCGTCGTCGCAGAACAGGGTGACGCCCTGGGCGGTGCGGGCGATCACCACGTGCTGGTACCGGGTGCGGGTGTCGACGAGGATCTCGGACAGCTCCCAAACGCGGGACAGGCCCGGGGCCAGCGGTTCCACGATCCGGCTCATGAATGTCCTCTATGGACAGTCTGGGTGTGGACCGTGGCCGCGCCGAGGGTGTCGGCGAGCAGGCGGACCGCCTCGCCCGGATCGGCGCGGCGGCCGCAGGTGAACACGTCGACGAACACCGAGCCGCGCTCGGGATAGGTGTGCACCGACGCGTGCGACTCGGCCAGCAGCGCGAGCACGGTGACGCCCTGCGGGTCGAACCGCTTGGCCACCACCTCGCAGACCGTGGCGCCGGCCTGCTTGAGCGCCCGCTCCAGCGCCTCGGTCAGCAGCTCCGCGTCGTCGAGCAGGGCGGGGTCGACACCGTGCAGCTCGGCCAGCACGTGCCGGCCGGCGAACGACCCGACCGGCACGTGGGTGAAATGGACGGGCAGCGGCGGGATTCCGTTGAACCCCACGGACGAGTAGCTGGCCGTGTACGCGCCGGCGTGGTGGAGGCGGATCCGGTCGCCGGCCCGCAGCGCGAGCGGCAGCCGGTACGGGGTGCGCTGGTAGAGCACGTCGTCCCCGTCGCAGGTGGGTCCGGCGATCACCACCGGTCCGTCCGGAGCGGACGGACGGTCGGTGGTCAACCGGTACGGGATGTACTCGTTCTCGGTCTCGGCGAGCCCGTTGTACCGGCCGACGTCGAGGTAGACCCAGCGCTCACCGTCCCGAGTGGACACCGAGACCACCGAGGCCCTGATCGTCCCGGCGGTGGCCACGATCGCCCGCCCCGGCTCCACCGCCAGCCGCGGCCGGGCGGCGCCGAAGTGCTCGGCGAGCGCGGCCTCGATCGCCGCCGCGCACTCGGCCAGCGACGGCGCGGGCTCGCGGTACTCGACCGGGAACCCGCCGCCGAGGTTGACCGACTCCAGCCCGATCCCCTTGGCGGACAACGATTCCGCGATCGATGCCGCCTGGCGGACACCGGCCGCCCACGCGCCGGCGTCGCGCTGCTGCGAGCCGACGTGGAAGCACAGCGCCGGCCGCAGCCCCAGCGCCGCCGCCCGCTCGAGCAGCCCGACCGCCTCCGGCGCCGTGCAGCCGAACTTCCGCCCGAACGGCGTGCCCGACGCCGGCGCGTCCACCAGGAACCGGCACGCCGCCACCGACCCTGGCGCCAGCCGGCCCAGGTTCGACAGGTCGTCGGCGGAGTCGAAGCTGAACCGCCGCACCCCGAGCCGGTGCGCGTAGGCGATGTCGGCGGCCGTCTTGATGGTGTTGCCGTAGGACAGCCGGGCCGGTGGCGCGCCCTGGGCAAGGCACAGGTCGATCTCGCCGGGGCTGGCCACGTCGAACCCGGCGCCGAGCTCGGCCAGCTGCCGGACGACCTCGGGCGCCGGGTTGGCCTTGACCGCGTAGTAGACGGCGGCGTCCGGCAGCGCGGCGCGCATCGCCAGGTAGTTGGCGCGCACCCGGTCGAGGTCCATGACCAGGATCGGAGTGTCAGACACGCTCGCAGGTTACGCGCCGATGCCGGTCAGCGAGCGCACCTCCATCTCCGCCTGCTTGGCCGGGTCGCCGCGGTCCCGCCGGCGCAGCACGGTGCCGAGGTAGCCGCAGACGAACGAGATCGGGATCGACACGATGCCCGGGTTGTTCAGCGGGAACAGGTGGAAGTCCACGCCGCGGATGATCGACGTCGGCGCGCCGGACACCACCGGTGAAATGATCACCAGCACCAGGCAGGAGACCAGCCCGCCGTACATGGCCCAGAGCGTCCCGCTGGTGTTGAACCGCTTCCAGAACAGCGAGTACAGCAGCGTGGACAGGTTGGCCGAGGCGGCGAACGCGAACGCCAGCGACACCAGGAAGGCCACGTTCTGCCCGTTGGCCAGGATGCCGCCGGCGATGGCGAGCGCGCCGATGATCACCGCGGTGCGCCGGGCCACCCGGACCTCGTCGGACGGGTCGACCCGGCCGCGCCGGAAGATGTTGGCGTACACGTCGTGGGCGAACGAGGCCGACGCGGTGATGGTCAGGCCGGCCACCACGGCCAGGATCGTGGCGAAGGCCACCGCGGCCACGACGCCGAGCAGCACCGTGCCGCCGACCTCGAAGGCCAGCAGCGGCGCGGCCGAGTTCTCCCGGCCGGTCGAGCCGAGAATGGTCTCCGAGCCGACCAGCGCGGACGCCCCGTAGCCGATGATCAGGGTGGCCGCGTAGAAGATCGCCATCATGGCCACCGCCCACACCACGGACCGGCGCGCCTCGGTGGCGTTGGGCACCGTGTAGAACCGCATCAGCACGTGCGGCAGCCCGGCCGCGCCCAGGATGAGGGCCAGCGACAGCGAGATGAAGTCCAGCTTGCTGATCGGCGTGCGGCCGTACTGGCCGCCGGGCTCGAGCACCCGCTCGCCCTTGGCGTTGTGCTGCGCCGCCTCGTCGAGCAGGGCGGAGATGCTGAACCCGAACTTGCCGAGCAGGAACACGGTGATCAGCACGACGCACAGGATCAGCATGGTGGCCTTGATGATCTGGACCCATGTCGTGCCCTTCATGCCGCCGACCAGCACGTAGAGGATCATGACGAGGCCGACGACGCAGATCACCAGCGCCTGGCCGCCCTTGCCGTGCACGTCCAGCAGCAGCGCCACCAGCCCGCCGGCCCCGGCCATCTGGGCCAGCATGTAGAACAGCGAGATCACCAGCGTCGAGGTGGCGGCGGCCGCCCGGACCGGGCGCTGGCGCATCCGGTAGGCCAGCACGTCGCCCATGGTGAACCGTCCCGTGTTGCGGACCAGCTCGGCGACCAGCAGCAGGGCCACCAGCCAGGCCACCAGGAAGCCGATCGAGTAGAGGAACCCGTCGTAGCCGTGCACGGCGATGGCGCCGGCGATGCCGAGGAACGACGCGGCGGACAGGTAGTCGCCGGTGATCGCGATGCCGTTCTGCGGACCGGTGAACCCGCTGCCGGCCGCGTAGTAGTCGGCGGTGGTGGTGTTGCGGGTGCTCATCCGGTAGGTGATGTAGAGCGTGATCGCCACGAACGCGGCGAAGACCGCGGTGTTGAGCGCCGGGCTGCCCATCGAGCCGGCGGCGAGGTCGGTGGTCATTTCCGCGCCGCTCCCGCTCTCGCCTTGATCAGCTGCACCTGCGGGTCGATCCGCCGGCGGGCGAACCGCAGGTACCCGACCGTGATCGCGATGGTGGTGACGAACTGGAGCAGGCCGAGCACGAACGCGACGTTCACCGAGCCGGCGATCCGGTGGCCCATGAGGTCTCGGGCGTAGGCGGCGAGCAGGACGTAGGTCAGGTACCAGGTGAAGAACAGCGCGCTCATCGGGAAGACGAACCGGCGGAACCGGCGCCGCAGCTCGGCGAACTCGGGGCTGACCTGGATGGCCGGGAAGTCCGGACGATCATTTCGGCGCGCTTCGGGTTCCGTTCCGGTAATTCCGCCGAAGGCCGCGGCCTGCGGCGCCGGCGATCGCGTGGCTATGGAGGGCTCAACCACCTCGGTCATTCGATTTCCTCGCAAGTCGAGAGTGGACGCTTGCCAACTCGGCGAAACACACATGGGTGTTCGGCGCGGGTCATAGTAACCAGGAGTCCGCCGAACGCCTAATGTCAGGTCGGGCGATCCACCCGGTGGTGTTCGGCGATCGGGCCGGTTGACCGAGGCCTGGCCAGGCCATTTCTCCCGCTCGCCCCCGGTTACCGGTGCGAACGCCGCGCAGCACATTTGCGCAACCATCACACTTATAGGTGAATTTGCTAGTGACATTGCGTTGCACAAGTTGCATCCGGCTGGTGCTCGGTGACCGATCGTGTCGGAACGGCACGCGATGGACCTCCTCCTGGAGGGTTAGGCCAATCGCCGTACGTGCTGCTGACCTAGGAGTCAGACCGTTACTTGATCGTTCAAGAAGTACTCCGGCGACCGCCGGTCCGCACATGCCCCGATCGCGCGATTGAGCCTCGACAATAAAGACGGACAGTAGCAAGCTCGCGATCTTGCCGGGCTCCCGGCGTCCCGCCGCCGCGTTTTTGATCGCATTTACGAACATTTCCGCAGGTCGCCGCCGCGTCGTCCAAAGCCTTTCATGATCGCGTCCGGCTATGTACGATCGGTGCTCGGTTCTCGCCGCCACGGACGCGCCGCCTCGCCCCGGTCGCGTTCGGACGGGTTGCAGCGACCGCGATTCCCATGAATCGCGGAGAAGCATTGCCGATAGCTCGATCGTGCGGCGACCGATGCGCGTCGCGGAGGATTTCGCGTGACAGAGAGCGTTAGACCCATCGTGCCCGGGCCGGAAATGCCGTCCGAAACCGAGGACGGGCCCGCCGATTCCGGTGGCGGAGCACCATCGCTGGCCAGCCTGCTGGTGAGGTGGCGGGACTGGAACATTCCCACGAAGCTCGCCGCGGTCACCCTCGTCCCGGTCGTCTTCGCGATCGTGCTCGGCGCGATGCAGATCGGCGACCAGGTCGAGCGCGCCGACTCCTACCGGCGGGTGGACCGCCTGGTCACCGCCGGCGAGCAGCTGCGCCCGCTGGTCGACGCGCTGCAGCGGGAGCGCACCGCGACCACCGCGCTGCTGGCCGCCGGCCGCGTTCCCGAGCCGGCCGGTGAGCTGGCCGACGCGCAGCGGGCCGTCAACACCACGCGGGACGCGCTGCTGCGCGCCGCCCGGCGGGCCAGCTTCCACAACGAGATCACCAGCACCCGGTTCGCCGAGGTGAGCACCCAGCTCGCCGGCCTGCCCGCGCTGCGCGAGGAGCTGGCCGGGGGGCAGCTCGACGCGCCGGCCGCGCTGGTCCGCTACACCGCGGTCATCGGCGCGCTGGCGAACTTCGACCGCGCGGCGATGGCCGAGGTCATCGACCCCGCCCTGGCCGCGACCGCGATCGCGCTGCACGACCTGGAGCTGGCCAGGGAGGAGATCCGGTACCAGCAGGCGCTGGTGGGCATCGGCCTGGCCCGCGGCGGGCTGACCGCCGACGAGCTGGCCGCGCTGCACGCCTCCCGGTCCCGGCTGGCCGACCGGACCGCCGAGTTCCGGCTGGACGCGACCCCGGCGCAGCGGCAGGACTACGCCCGGCTGGTCGCCGGTCCCGAGATCGAGGCGAGGGAGAACCTGGCCGGGCTGGCCGCGGCGGCCCCGCCCGGCGCGCCGGTGCCGGTCGGCCCGGCCGAGTGGAGCTCCGCGACCGAGCAGGCCGCCGCGCGGCTCGGCGCGCTGGCCGCCACGCTCGGCGCGCAGCTCGACAGCCGCTCCACCGCGCTGCAGAACGAGGCCAGCGACGGTGCCGGCGTCGCCTCGGTGATCCTGCTGCTCGCGCTGGTCGTCGCCGGCGCGGTGATGATCGTGATCGGCCGGCACCTGCTCCGGTCGCTGAACCTGTTGCGGCACAGCGCGTTGGACGTCGCCGAGCACGGCCTGCCGGACGCCGTCGAGCGGATCAGGGACGGCGGCGACGGCCAGCAGCCGGTGGTCGAGCCGGTTCCGGTGCGGTCGGCCGACGAGGTGGGCCAGGTGGCAAGGGCGTTCGACGCGGTGCACCGGCAGGCGCTGCGGCTGGCCACCGAGCAGGCCGGGCTGCGCGCCAGGTACGGCGACGTGTTCGTCAACCTGTCCCGGCGCAGCCAGGGCCTTGTGCAGCGGCAGCTGCAGCTGCTCGAGCGGCTCGAGCGCGACGAGGAGGACCCCGAGCAGCTCGCCACGCTGTTCCAGCTGGACCACCTGGCGACCAGGATGCGCCGCAACAACGAGAACCTGATGGTGCTGTCCGGCAGCGAGCTCGGCCGGCGCAACCAGCGCCCGGCGACCCTTGCCGACCTGCTGCGCGCGGCCGTCTCGGAGATCGAGCAGTACCAGCGGGTGGTCATGCTGCCGCCGCCGGACGTGCGGATCGTCGGCTACGCGGTCGGCGACCTCGTCCGGCTGGTGGCCGAGCTGCTGGACAACGCCACGGCGTTCTCCGCGCCCAGCACCCAGGTCACCATCGCCAGCCACTCCTTCGAGGACGGCTCGGCGTGCATCGCCGTGCTGGACGAGGGCATCGGGATGAGCGAGGCCGAGCTGGCGGCGGCGAACGCCAAGCTGGCCGACTCGCGCACGGTGGACGTGTCGACGTCGCGCCGGATGGGCCTGTTCGTGGTCGGCCGGCTGGCCAGCCGGCACGGGATCACCGTCTCGTTGCACGGCGGCAAGGACGTCCCCGGTGTCCGCGCGACCGTGCCGGTGCCGGCCGAGCTGGTCCGGGCGAACAACCCGACCGAGGCACGGACCGCCGAGCCTCCCGGCCCGGCCGGCAACGGGCACGCCGCCAACGGCCACGGCGTGGTCAACGGCACGGTGGCCCCGTTCGTCGGCGGGACGCCCCCGGCCCCGGCCCCGCCGGCCACCAACCTCGCCGAAGGCCTGGTGCCGAACCCGTTGCCGCGCCGCGCCGAACCCGATCCCGGACCGTCCACATCGGAGATCACCCGGCGGCTGCTCGGCGACGACGCGCCCGCGCCGGCCCCCGGCGACGACCCCGCCGGCCGGCCGGAGCTGCCGCGCCGCTCGCCGGGCTCCAGCCGGTTCGTCAAGCCGGTCGACACCGCGGCCGGCCCGGTCGACCTGGCCATGCCCGGCAACGCGACGTTCCCGACCTCGCCGGCGGACAGCCTGTTCACCCCGATCGCGGACGCCGCGTCGCTCGAGGAGACCACGCCGATCTTCGATGAGATGATCTCGGCCTGGTTCCGCTCGATCACCGACGGTCCGGACCGGCCGGCGCCGACCGTCGAGGAGCAGTGGCAGTTCGCCGCGGACGCGGGTTTCCTTACCGCGCAAGCGGTGTCGGAGTCCCAACCGGACACGTTCACCGAGAGCGGGCTGCCTCGCCGCAACCCGCGGCAGAACCTGGTGCCCGGCAGCGCGACGCCCCCCGACCCGGGCCAGCCGGCCGAGCCGGGGCGGGATCCGGACGAGCTGCGCGACCGGCTCAGCAGCTACCAGCGCGCCGTGCTCCGCGCCCGCGACGAGCGGCTGGTCGCCGACGACGCGGCGCTGTCGGCGGGCGGCCCGCCCACGCTCGACCTGTCCCAGGCCGGGTGGCGGTTCGCCGCGAACCCTCCGGCCGCGCATCCGCCGACGTCGCACCCGCGACCGCCGGACTTCACGTCCAACGGGCTGCCCCGCCGCGCCCCGCGGGACACGCCGGGCGGCGCCGACGGCGAGCAGCCCAACCGGGCCGAGGAGCTGCGCGGCCGGCTCGGCAACTTCCAACGTGGCCTCAGCCGAGGCCGCCGCAGCCTGGCGGAGCTGGCCGAGCGGGCCGGCGAGCCGGGCGACGAGATCACCGCAGGAGCTCGTCCCCCCGAGCTCCCCGAACCGGGAGAGTGAATGACTTCGACGCAGGCTCAACCCAGCCAGTTCGGGTGGCTGGTCAACGACTTCGCCCAGCGGGTGCCCGGCGTGGCGCACGCCGTGGTGGTGTCCGCCGACGGTCTTCTGCTCACCAGCTCGGCGCGGCTCCCGCTCGACCGCGCCGACCAGCTCGCCGCGGTGGCGTCCGGGTGCGTCAGCCTCACCCAGGGCGCGGCCCGGTGCTTCGAGGCCGGGGACGTCAAGGAGACCATCGTCGAGATGGACCGCGGGATCATGTTGCTGATGGCCATCGGCGACGGGTCGTGCCTGGCCGTGCTCGCCGCCCCGACCTGTGACATCGGGCAGGTGGCCTACGAGATGACCCTGCTGGTCGAACGGGTCGGCCAGATCCTCACGCCGGAGCTGCGGGCGCAGCTCCAGGGCGCCGCCGGGAGGATGGTCGGGCAGCCGGCATGATGAGCGAGCTTGCGAGCGAATCGGTTGAGCCCTGCCTCGTCGCCGAGCTTACGAGGCGACGAGGTTTGCCAGCGCCGAGCTTGCGAGGCGCTGGATGAACGCTGAGCAGCCCGGCGCCGACGACACGTTCGCCGAGGTGCTGAACGGGTTTACCCTCGGCCGGCGCGGCAAACGCAAGCGGGCCCCGGCCGAGCGGCCGGCGCCGCCGCCCGACGATCCCGGTGCGCCGCGGCCGGTGTGGTCCGAGCCCAGGCTGTCCGGAGTGGACTCTCCGGCGCCTGGGCGGCTCGACCTCGAAGCGCTCGCCGCGGACCTCGGCGGTCCGGGCGAAGCCGCGATCGTGCGCCCCTACTCGTGGACCCGCGGGCGCACGAAGTCGTCCGTGGAGCTGCGGATCGAGGCGCTGGTGACGACCAGCGAGCGCGGCGACGACCTCGACGCCATGACGCAGATCGAGCACCGCTCGGTCGCCCGGCTGTGCCGCGAGCCGCGGTCGGTGGCCGAGGTCGCCACGCTGCTCGAGGTCCCGCTGGGCGTGGCCAAGGTCCTGGTGGGAGACATGGCCGACCTGGGGCTCGTCGTCGTGCACAAGACCGCCACCGGCGGCGCCAACAAGCAGCATCTTCTGTTGATGGAAAGGGTTTTGAGTGGACTCCGTCGGCTTTAGGGAACCCGACGCACCCGCGGCACCCACGATGACCTCGGTCAAGATCGTCGTCGGTGGCGGGTTCGGGGCGGGCAAGACCACCTTCGTCGGCTCGGTCTCCGAGATCATGCCGCTGACCACCGAGGCGGCGATGACCGAGGCGAGCGCCGGCATCGACGACCTGGACGCGACCCCGCACAAGTCCACGACCACCGTGGCGATGGACTTCGGCCGGGTCTCCCTCGACTCCGACCTCGTGCTGTACCTGTTCGGCACGCCGGGCCAGCAGCGGTTCTGGTTCATGTGGGACGACCTGGTGCGCGGCGCGATCGGGGCGGTCGTGCTGGCCGACACCAGACGCCTTGCCGACTCGTTCTCCCCGATCGACTTCTTCGAGGACCGCCACCTGCCGTACATCATCGGGCTCAACTGCTTCGACGGCGTCCAGACCCACGGCCTCGAGGAGGTGCGCGACGCGCTGGCCATCGCCTCCGACGTGCCCATCGTGACCTGCGACGCGCGCAACCGGGAGTCGGTCAAGCAGACGCTGATCACGATGGTGGAGTACGCGATGGACCGCTGGGTCACCGTGCACGGCGCCGGCGTGTAGCCCGCCTCTCCGGAATTGACTGCTGCTGTCGTTGCGTCCCAGCGGACGGTGCGGATCTCAGGTGGATTGTGGCTGGGCGCCGTCACGGTCCCCTGAGGTTCCGTTGGTCGGTGCGAGCTCACGCACCGGCTGGCGCAGGATCGTGCGAGCCTGCGCCGGCGGCCCGTTGACGTCGGTCAGGTAGATCTCGTGGTGCATCCCCGCGTGCACCAGCCCGGCACTCCGCATGAAACCGTCCATCGTGGCCAGCGTGCGCGGCTCGTCGGCGTACGGCCCGTGGTGCATCACCTGGACGCACCGTCCCTCGTGCCAGGTCACCAGCTGCACCCGGTTGACCGTCGGTCCCGCTCCGGCCAGTGCCCGCCGCCGGGCCTGCTCCATGGCGCCCGGGTCGATATCCTCCGGCACACGCAGGAACAGGTGCCAGCACCACTGCTCCCGCGGCACCTCGAATGGCGGGCGGTCGACCTCGACCCACCACCGTCCCTCCAGCGGCGCCGGCGGGCCGAGCTGCCCGGCCACCGCGTACAGCGCCCGCACGCTGTCCACATAGGACGCACCGCCCGGCTCGCCGCGGCCGGTCACGCTCAGCCCGACCGCCGAGCCGAGCTCGACCGGCTCCGGGGTGTCGGCGGCGGTGTACCAGTCAGTCATTCGGGTTCCTCCAACTTGATCATCAGGTGGGTCACCAGCTGCTCCGGTGCCGTCGTGCGGGGATCGTTGAGGTACACCTCGCGCAGCGGCTCGCGCGGCGTGTGCCCATGGTCGGCGCACCAGGCCAGCAGCGCGTGCCCGGTCAGCGCGATGTGGTCGTACGGCCCGAGGTGCGTGGCGGACGCGTGCGGGGCCGCCCGGCAGCACCTCGGTGGTGGTGCCGGCCACGTCGGCGTCGACCTCGGCCGCCGCGGCCACCGCGATGCTCGGGGTGAAGTCGAGCGGGAACAGCCCGATCAGCGGCGACCGCACCGGCTGCCCGGCCTCGGCCAGCGCCCGCAGCAGCCGGCCGATGCACGCCGACGTCAGCTCCGCGACGCGCTCCGGCGCGCCCACGTCGCGCACCACGGCCACCCGCCGGCTCGGCTCGGTGACCAGCCGCACCTCGGCCGCCGGCAGGCCCGTGGTCAGGATCCGGTCCAGCGCGGCCACCATCCGGGTCCGGCGCCGCACGTCGGCCTCCAGCCGGGCCTTGACCTCGCCGAGCGTCTCGGCCACCGCGTCCCGGCCAGCACCTGGGCGACCGCCGGCAGCGGCACGTCGACCGAGCGCAGCAGGCCGATCAGCAGGGCGTCGCGGGCCTGGTCGCGGCGGTAGTAGCGGTACCCGGTGTGCGGGTCGACCTCCGCCGGCCGGAGCAGACCCAGCTCGTCGTAGTGTCGCACCTGTGAGGGCTTACCGGCGCGGAGGCCGGGCCGAAGGCCCGCCGACGGGTCGGTGGGTGCCAACCGCCGGTCGACAACGTCGAGTAGTGCTTCCAGCCCCGCCCTCACATGGAATTCGACACCGCTTGACGGACAGCCGGCACAGCCGGGCGAACTGCCCGATCGGCAGGAGCGGTTCGGTCATGCGACCAGAATGGACTCTCCGACAGTGGGAGACTCAAGACGGGAGTGCGGCATGGATCTGGCCCTGACCGAGGAGCAGACCGCGTTGCGGGCGCTGGCCCGGGACTTCATCGACGCCGAGGTCGTCCCGCACGTCGCGGCGTGGGACCGGGCCGAGTCGGTGGACCGCTCGATCGTCGGCAAGCTCGCCGGGGTGGGCTTCCTCGGGCTGACGGTGCCGGAGACCTACGGCGGCTCTGGCGGCGACCACCTGTCGTACTGCCTGATGATGGAGGAGCTCGGCCGGGGCGACACGGCGGTACGCGGCATCGTGTCGGTCACGCTCGGCCTGGTCGGCAAGACGATCCTGAGCTTCGGCACCGAGGAGCAGAAGCGGCACTGGCTGCCCCGGCTGTGCGCCGGCGAGTCGCTCGGCTGCTTCGGCCTGACCGAGCCGGACACCGGCTCGGACGCGGCCAGCCTGTCCACGAGGGCGGTCCGGGACGGCGACGACTGGGTGATCACCGGCTCGAAGATGTTCATCACCAACGGCACCTGGGCCGACGTCGCGCTGGTGTTCGCCCGCAGCGGCGGGCCGGGACCGCGGGGGATCACCGCGTTCCTGGTGCCGACCGACGCGCCCGGCTTCGCCCACCGGGAGATCAAGGGCAAGCTCGGCCTGCGCGGCCAGTCCACCGGCGAGCTGATCCTCGACGGGGTCCGGGTTCCCGACACGGCCCGGCTCGGCGAGGAGGGCAGGGGTTTCCGGGTCGCGATGTCCGCTCTGGACAAGGGCCGGATGTCGGTGGCCGCCGGCTGCGTCGGCCTTGCCCGCGCCGCCCTCGAGGCCAGCACGAAGTACGCGACCGAGCGCACCCAGTTCGGCAAGCCCATCGCGAGCTTCCAGCTGATCCAGGAGATGCTCGCCGACATGGCCGTCGCCACCGACGCCGCCCGCCTGCTGGTCTGGCGGGTGGCCGACCTCGTCGACCGCGGCCTGCCGTTCTCCACCGAGGCCTCGATGGCCAAGCTGCACGCCAGCGAGACCTCGGTGCAGGCCGCCAACCTCGCCATCCAGGTCTTCGGCGGCTACGGCTACCTCGACGAGTACCCGGTCGCCAAGTACCTGCGCGACGCCCGGGTCCTCACACTCTACGAGGGCACCACCCAGGTGCAGAAGCTCCTGATCGGCCGCGCCCTCACCGGCATCAACGCCTTCACCTGATCCGAAAAGGACTTTCGGCTGAAGAAATCCGTTCAGTATTTGTCAGCAGCTGCCGCAACAGCCGCAGCCCGACCCGGTGCACGAGCTACAACCGCAGCCGCATCCGTCCGCCATGACCGCCTCCTATCCGCGTTCGGTCCGGTCGGTCCACCATGGTCCGCTTGCCCGCGGGGCCGGGGGAAGGCCGGTTCGCCACGACCACACCATCGGTGGACCTCGCCGCGCGCCCGATGACGCGCCGGAGTTTTCGTCGGCAGGGGGCCGAGGCAGCGGGCACGCTAGGTAGTTGGCAAATCCCACCGGCGCGCCGGCGAATCGCTCGGATGCCGGCTAGCGGATCGGGAGACAATGTTGAATTGTCGGGACGCGCAGCGCCCAATTCGCCGGCGGCATGGAAGGTGAGGCGTCGACATGGAGCGAATCGCCACGTTCTGCGGCCAGGGCGACCGGGGGTGCCCTGAGGTGTGGGTCGACCACGACGCCCCCGCCGCGCGGAAGGTCGTGATCACCGACGACTTCGGGCAGCGCGTGCACATGAGCCTGTCGCAGCTTGCCGAGCTGGTCGCCGATGTCAAGGACGGCGTGCTCGACGAGCTGCTCGCGGGTAGCCGGTAGCCGACCCGGCCCGGGCCATGGCCGGTCCGAGCTGGCCGCGCTGGGTGCTGGCCGCGGTGTTCCTCGCCGTGGCCGGGTACTGCGTCGTCCGCCTGGTCGCCGCGCACCGCGCACCGGTGGGCTACCACGGGTGCCACCGGGCGCTGGACGTCGCGCACCTGGTGATGGGCCTCGGCATGGCGGTGATGTGCTCCCCGGTCGGCGGGCCGGTGCCGGCGGCCGGCTGGCAGACGGTCTTCGTCCTGCTCGCCGCCTGGTTCCTCGGCTCTGCCGTGCACCGCGGGCGCACCGGCCGGCGGGCCGAGCCGATCGGATGGCACGGCGGCGGCCTGCATCACGCGATCGGCGCGCTGGCCATGCTGTACATGCTCGGGACCATGCCGGCCGATCCGCTGCACATGGCCACGCCGTGGATGGCCGGCATGTCCGGTGCCGCCGGGCTGCCGGTGCTCGGCTGGCTGTTCGCCACGTACTTCGCCGGCTTCGCGCTGCTCCTGGCCCCGCGTGCGGTGCGCGCGCCGGCCGCGGTTCCGGTGCCCGGCCGGCTGCCCGCCGTCCTGCGGGCGCCCCGGATCCCGGCGGCCTGCCAGCTGGTGATGGCCGTGGGCATGGGGTACCTGATCGCGCCGCTCGGTTGAGCCATCCCTGCCGAGCCCGGCTCCGAAGCACCCGATGTACGGCCAGTCCGATGTTGTTGCAAGAAGCTGGCGATAACGGGTGAGGTGCAACTAGGGTGACGTCCATGACCGGCTCACTCGCCATGCACATGAGCGACGGCCTGATCAACGCTCCGGCCTCGGCGCTGTTCGGGGCGGTGGCCGTCGCAGGCGTGGCGATCGCGGCGGCCGGCGCCCGCCGCGACCTCGACGACCGGATGGCCCCGATGGCCGGGCTGGTCGCGGCGTTCGTGTTCGCCACGCAGATGCTGAACTTCCCGGTCCTGCCCGGGGTCAGCGGCCACCTGCTCGGCGGCGCGCTGGCCGCGATCCTGGTCGGGCCGTGGGCCGGCGCGCTGTGCATCACGATCGTGCTGGTCCTGCAGTCGCTGGTGTTCGCCGACGGCGGGCTGACCGCGCTCGGCGCCAACGTCACGAACATGGCGCTGATCGGCACGGCCGCGGGCTACCTGGTGGCCGTGGCGCTGCGCCCGCTGGCCCGCCGGGACCGCCTCGGGCTGGTCGCGGTGGCGTTCGTGGCCGCGTTCTGCAACACGGTGCTCGCCTCGCTCGGGTTCGTGCTCGAGTTCTGGCTCGGCGGCGATCCCGCGTTCTCGCTGACCGCCGTGATCGGCACGATCGTCGGGGTGCACTGCCTGATCGGCATCGGCGAGGGAATCATCACCGCGCTGACCGTCGGCGCCGTCGCCGGAGTCCGGCCCGACCTGGTGTACCTGCTGCGCGGCGCCGAGCGACCATTGGAGGTGCGGGCACAGTGAGCGGAGCTCGCGGAGCGAACCATCGACACCATCTCGTCGCCGAGGACGAGGCGACGAGTTCGGCCGCCACCGAGCTTGCAAGGTGATGGCGTGAACCGGCGCACGCTGTTCTTCATCGGCTTCGCGATCGTCGCGCTCGTGCTCGCCGGGGTGGTGTCCTACTTCGCCTCGTCGAGCCCGGACGGGCTGGACGCCACCCTTGAGCGCGGCTGCGACGCCGGCGCCTGCATCGCCGACAACGCCAGGGAGCACGACGGCCCGCTCGCCGGTTACACGATCGGCGGCGACTCCCGACTCACCGGGGTGGCCGGGGTGATCGGCACGCTGGCCACGCTGGCCCTGGCGTTCGGGCTGTTCTCCTTGCTACGCAAGCGCTCCCGGAGCTGACCATGGGCGCCGGGCACGCGCACGTCCTGTACCGGGCCGGTGGCTCAGCCGTGCACCGGATGGCGCCCCAGGTGAAGATCGTCGCCGCGCTGGCGGTGGTCGTCTGCGTGGTGGCCACCCCGCGCACCGAGTTCCTGGCGTTCGGGGGGTACCTCGCGGTGCTGGTCGCCGTATGGATGGTCGCCGGCATCCCGGTCCGCTGGTTCGCCGCCCGCGCGGTCATCGAGCTGCCGTTCGTGATCCTGGCCGTGGTGATGCCGTTCCTCGGCGGCGGTGCGCGGTACCCGTTCCTCGGGTTGAGCCTGTCCGTCGACGGGTCGCTGGCCGGCTGGAACATCCTGGCCAAGGGCACCCTCGGCATGCTGGTCTCGCTCACCCTGGCCGGCACGACCACCCCCCGCGACCTGATCCTCGGCCTTCAGCGGCTGCACGTGCCGGCGATGGTCACCACCGTCGCCACGCTCATGCTCCGCTACCTCGCGGTGATCGCCGCCGAAGCGCGGCGGATGCGCACCGCCCGGCTCGCCCGCGGGCACGACCCCCGGTTCCTGTGGCAGGTGGGCGCCACCGCGCGCGGGATCGGCACGCTGTTCGTGCGCAGCTACGAGCGCGGCGAGCGGGTCCACCTGGCGATGGTGTCGCGCGGGTTCGCCGGCGCCATGCCCGATCCCGGCGGCGCCGCGGTGACCCGGGCGACCTGGACCTTCGGGTTGATCCCCGCATTGCTGGCGACGAGCATCCTGGCGGTGGCGCTGTGGGCCTGACCTCCGAGCTGACCGAGGCGTCCGGCGCCGCGGCGGGCACCGCGCCGGCGCTGCTGGTGGAGCGCCTTGCGTACGCGTACCCGCACGGCCGGCAGGCGCTGTTCGGGGTGGACCTGCGGGTGGAGCCGGGGGAGCGGGTGGCCGTGCTCGGGCCGAACGGCGCCGGCAAGACCACGCTGGTGCTGCACCTCAACGGGGTGCTGTCCGGCGGCTCCGGCCGGATCGAGGTCGCCGGGCTGCCGGTGGACAAGGCGAACCTGCGCGAGATCCGCCGCCGCGTCGGCGTGGTGTTCCAGGATCCCGACGACCAGCTGTTCATGCCCACGGTGGCCGAGGATGTGGCGTTCGGGCCGGCCAACTTCGGCGTGCCCGACGTGGCCGCGCGGGTGCGCGCCGCGCTGGAGGCCGTCGGGATGACCGAGCACGCCGACCGGTCACCGCTGCACCTGTCGGGGGGTCAGCGGCGGCGGGTCGCGCTCGCCACGGTCCTGGCCTGCGACCCGGAGATCCTGGTGCTGGACGAGCCGTCGGCCAACCTGGAGCCGGTGGCCCGCCGGGAGCTGGCCGAGGTGCTGCTCGGGCTGGGCCGGACCATGCTGATGGTCACCCACGACCTGCCGTACGCGGCGCAGCTGTGCCCACGCAGCGTGCTCATCGACGACGGCGTGGTGATCGCCGACGGCCCGACTCGGGAGCTGCTCGCGGACCGGGAGCTGCTGGCGGCGCACCGGCTGGAGCTGCCCTACGGTTTCCGGCTGCCCTGACGTGCTAGCACTGTGACATTCAAGGTGAGGGCTGCCCTGGGAACACTACTCTGCGTTGTTCTCCGCCGGTTGCGTATGTCCGGCCGCTCGGGCGGACCTCCGGCCCACCCTCGCTAGGCCGGAAGCCCTCACTAGGGTGGCCGCCATGAGCACACCCTCCCCGCTGCACGAGGTGCACCAACGACTCGGCGCGTCGTTCACCGACTTCGCCGGCTGGACGATGCCGCTGCGGTACGGCAGCGAGCTGGCCGAGCACCGGGCGGTCCGCGAGGCCGCGGGCATCTTCGACCTGTCGCACATGGGGGAGATCGAGCTCACCGGGCCGGAGGCGGGCCGGGCGCTCGACTACGCGCTGGTCGGGCACCTCTCGGCGGTCAAGGTCGGGCGGGCCCGCTACACGGTCATCTGCGACACGGACGGGGGAGTGCTGGATGACCTGGTCGTGTACCGGCTCGGCGAGGACCACTACCTGGTCGTGGCCAACGCTTCGAACACGGCCACGGTGGCCGCCGAGCTCGGCGAGCGGGCCTCCGGGTTCGCGGTGGAGGTGGCCGACAAGTCGCGGGACTGCGCGCTGATCGCGGTGCAGGGACCGCGCGCCGTGGACATCGTCGGCGCGGTGTGCCCGGCCGACCTCGGCGCGCTGCCGTACTACGGGAGCACGCCGACCGTCATGGCCGGGCACGACGTGCTCCTCGCCCGCACCGGCTACACCGGGGAGGACGGGTTCGAGGTGTACGCCGAGTCGCGGCACGCCATCGACGTGTGGGAGGCGCTGACCGCGGCCGGATCGGCGCACGGGCTGCGGCCGGCCGGGTTGGCGTGCCGGGACACGCTGCGGCTTGAGGCGGGAATGGCCTTGTACGGCAACGAGTTGACCGTGCGGACCAACCCGTTCGAGGCCGGGCTCGGGCGGGTGGTCAAGTTCGACAAGCCCGCCGACTTCGTCGGCCGGGCGGCGCTGGAGGCCAAGCGCGGCGCCGCGGTCACGTCGACCCTTGTGGGGCTGGTCGGAACCGGCCGCAGGGCGCCCCGGCACGGGTACCCTGTGCTGGATGCGGACGGCGGACAGGTCGGCACCGTCACCAGCGGCGCGCTGTCCCCGACGCTGGGGCACCCGATCGCCATGGCCTACGTGCCGCCCGCGCTGAGCGAGCCGGGCACGAAGCTGGCCGTCGACATCCGCGGCACGGCCACCCCCGCACAGGTCGTGAAGCTCCCGTTCTACAAGCGTTCCACCTGAGGAAGTCCGTTGGCCCTGAGCGTCTTCGACCTGTTCAGCATCGGCATCGGCCCGTCGAGCTCGCACACCGTCGGCCCGATGCGGGCCGCCCGCCGGTTCGCCGTCTCGCTGCGCGACGCCGGGCTGCTCGGTTCCGTGGCGCGGGTGCACGTGGAGCTGTTCGGTTCGCTCGGCGCCACCGGCCACGGCCACGGCAGTGACAAGGCCGTCCTGCTCGGCCTCTGCGGCGAGCACCCGGAATCCGTCGACACCGCGTCGGTGCCGGCGCGGGTCGCCGGGATCCGGTCCGGCCGGCGGATCCGGCTGCTCGGCTCCGCGGAGATCCCGTTCGTGGCGGACGAGGACCTGGTGCTGCACCGGCGGCGATCGCTTCCCTTGCACCCCAACGGGATGCTCTTCCGCGCGGTGGACGCGGCCGGGTCCGTGCTGGCCGAGCGGACCTACTACTCGGTGGGCGGCGGCTTCGTCCTCGACTCCACCGCCGCCGGCGGCCCCGTGATCACCGCCGACGCCACCCCGGTGGAGTTCCCGTTCCGCACGGCCGCCGAGCTGCTCGCGCACTGCCGCTCGGCCGGCCTGCCGATCAGCCGGGTGATGCTGCGCAACGAGCTGTCCTGGCGTCCCGAGCCGGAGGTCCGCTCCGGCCTGCTGCGCATCTGGCAGGTGATGCGGGACTGCGTGGCCCGCGGCTGCGCGGCCGACGGCGTGCTGCCGGGCGGGTTGAAGGTGCCCCGCCGGGCCAAGGCCTTGCACGACAAGCTGATCGCCGAGTCCGGCTCGCGGGATCCGTTGTACGTCATGGACTGGGTCAGCCTCTACGCCCTGGCCGTCAACGAGGAGAACGCCTCCGGCGGCCGCGTCGTCACCGCCCCCACCAACGGCGCCGCCGGCATCATCCCCGCCGTCCTGCACTACTACACCCGCTTCGTCCCCGGCGCGTCCGACGACGGCGTGATCACCTTCCTGCTGACCGCCGCCGCCATCGGCGCCGTGCTCAAGGAGACCGCCTCCATCTCCGGCGCCGAGGTCGGCTGCCAGGGCGAGGTCGGCTCCGCCTGCGCCATGGCAGCCGCCGGCCTGACCGAGGTCCTCGGCGGCACCGTCGCCCAGGTCGAGAACGCCGCCGAAATCGGCCTGGAGCACCACCTCGGCCTGACCTGCGACCCCGTCGGCGGCCTGGTCCAGATCCCCTGCATCGAACGCAACGCCATCGCCGCCACCAAAGCCATCACCTCCGCCCGCATGGCCCTCCACGGCGACGGCACCCACATCGTCCCCCTCGACAAGGCCATCAAGACCATGCGCGAAACCGGCGCCGACATGCACACCAAATACAAAGAAACCGCCCGCGGCGGCCTCGCCCTCAACGTTATCGAGTGTTAACCACCTGCACATCTGTGCTAGTCGCACCACGCGAGTTAATATGGTGCTACTTCCCACCTGCTACTAGCACTCATTACTAGCCAAAACCGAGCCAAATCGAGGACACGCGATGGAACAGCGTGAGACCTCTGTAGTCCGGCGACGCCGCCTACGCGTCGAACTGCGCCGCATCCGCGAAGAGTCCGGCCGCACCCAGAAAGCCGTCGCCGAGGCGCTGGGCTGGTCGACGCACAAGGTGATCCGCATCGAGACGGGCGCGGTCAACGTGTCTACTTCGGACCTGATGGCGCTCCTGCACTTCTACGGCATCACCGACTCTACCGTCACCGAAGAGCTCCTCGCGGTGACCCGCACCCGGGTAGCCGGCTGGTGGGACGAATATCGCAGCTACTTCAGCCAACAATTCCTGAATTTTCTAGGATATGAGGACTCGGCCATCTGCATCAGGCAGTACATGGGCGACCTGGTGCCAGGACTCCTGCAAACCGAGGAGTACGCCCGAGCGGTCGTGTCCGACTACCAGCCGGACGGGGAACAGACCGATCGCGAGACCATGGTTCGTATGCGGCGGCAGCAACTGTTCGATCGGCCGCATGGACCGGAGTTTCAGTACGTGCTGGACGAGGTGGTCGTCCATCGCTGGATGGGAGGCCGCGAAGCGATGCTGCGCCAGCTGGCTCGGCTCAAGGAGCTCGCACAGCACCCGCGCGTCAGCATCCGGATCGTTCCGTTCAGCGAGGGCATGTATCCCGGCATGCAGGTCTCCTCCTTCACGATCGTCGAGCTTCCGTCCGAAGACGGCGTTGTCACCCTTGTCGAAGATCCGCACCGAGATGTGATCGTCGACGATCCGGAGACGAGCAGCAACTACATCAGCAAGTTCAGCAAATTGCAGCAGATCGCCTGCCCCGAAGGGGAGGTGGACAAGATCATCGACCCGGTGATCGAAAGGATGCGCCTCGGCACGACGGTTTGAGCGGTTGATCAGCGATCCGGTGGACACCGGACGTCCGAGCTCCATCAGTCCCATGGCCGTGGCGTTGAGCAGGAAGGCCAGCCGCGCTATGACCACAGGATCTAGGGAGAACGGGGACGACAGCCTTGGGGGCGCTGCCTCGACAGTTCCCGCGCCGCGAAAGCCCGGCAACGTGGGAGGGAGCCGCGGCCCCACAGTGGGCCTCGTGACGGCGATTCCCGAGGAGTTCGTCGCCATGCGCTCGCTGCTGGACGGCTACGCCGAGAGCTATGTCGCGCACGACCCGGCCGTGTACGTGCTCGGGACCCTGCCAAGCCGTGACGAGGGTGAGTCCCACGGCGTTGCCTTGACCCTGCTGGCCGCGACCGCGACCAACGCGGCGGCCAACGGCTGCGCCAACCTGGTCCGCAGCTTCCCGTCGATCACCGTCATCATCATGGTCGGCATCGCGGCCGGCGTGCCCAACCCACCTCGTCCGGAGAAGCACGTCCGACTCGGTGACATCGTCGTCGCGACTCAGATCGTCGACTTCGACCATGTCCGTGCCGTCGACGGTGACGTCATGCCGCGCCGTCCGCTGTCGTTGCCCTCACCACGCCTGACGCACTGCGTGGACATGCTGCGCACCGACGAGCTCAGCGGCCTCTGCACCTGGGAGCAGTGGCTCGACCCGTCCCGTCCGGGGCTAGCCAGGTACGGCCGCCCGCCCGAACACACCGATGTGCTGCACGACGCCTCGGGGTGGCCGCTGCGACATCCCCGCAGGGACTACAGCGGCCACCGCAAGGGTTTCCCAAAGGTCCACTACGGACCCATCGGCAGTTCCAACCGATCCTTCCGGGACGCCACCACCCGCGACCAGCTCGCCGCTCAACACGGCATCCTGGCTTTGGAGATGGAGGGCGCCGGAATCGGCAGCAGCAGCTTCCTCAACGGTCGCGAGTGGTTCATGGTCCGCGGCATCAGCGACTACGCCGACACCCACCGCTCGGACCTCTGGCGCCGATACGCCGCACTCGCGGCCGCCGCCTACGTCCGAGCTCTACTCGCGAAGTGCCTCCCACTGGAACCCCAGCAGGAGTACGAGCAGGTGATATCCCTTCAGTAAGCACTCTTTGTCGACGTGAGGAACTCTCTCCAAGAGTCCGAGGAAAACGACAGCCTCGGTCCGGTCTGGTTCTTTGAGTCTCGAAGAAGTGTCGAGTCTGCCACGCATGCGATCTCGATGCATTGGCCGGAATGACTACTACTGAATGAGCTCTTCCGCCACACGATTCTGGGCGAGTGAATTTCCCTCGGTCTCATGATGATCTCGACCATTAGATCTGTTTGCCCTTCACTTGGGGCCCACATGGGGGCCAAGAGGGCGATGATCTTAGTGATGCGTCCCATTCCACAAGAGACGGGTGCCCCCGTTAGTCGGTAGTAGAGTGTCGCGTGTAGAATTTTCGGCCGAGTCTGCCCACGAGCATCGGGAGTGCGCCGCCAACGCCAGTAACGTGCATCAATGCTCAAGCTCGTACGCTCGGGGGCATGTCCTGAGGCGGATACCAGAGTCTCTGGTAGCTGTCAACCGCTAAAGAATACGTTCTATGATCTCGCTCGAAGTAATAGATCTGACCATGTGAGCGAGGTTGGTAACTATTGGCCCAGAGGTGGGAGTAGCTAGATAGTGCGGGGAGTCGCCGCGGTCGATGTGGATGGCGAGGGATTTCATGGTCATGAGGTAGGGAGAGTAGAGGATGAGGGGGGCGGGGGATTCGAGGTCCACGGCGATTGCGGCGAAGCCGGGGAAGGCGCGTGATTGGTACACGTGGAGGTTGTCGGTGAGGGGGGCGTGGTGTTGTTTGAAGCGGGTGAATTCGGTGATCGAAGCGCGGATCTTGGTGGCCAGGTCTTCTTGGCGGTATTCGGACAGGGTTGCGGTGGCGGGGCAGGAGGGGTCGAGGAGGACGTAGCGGTAGGTGCCGCCGCGGGACAGGAAGGTTAGGACGGCGTCGCGGTAGTGGGCGGGGCGTTCGGTGGTGACGAGGTAGTGGGCGGTGGTGCGGAGGGCGGTGCCGAGGTCGATGATGTCGGACTTGGCGACGGCGACGAGGCGGGCTTTTTCTTGCTGGCTGGGGCGGTGGGGGTGGGCGAAGACGGGGTGGGAGTCGGTGAGGCCGGCGGTGGACAGCCAGGCTTGGCGGGGGTCGGTGGGGGACATCAGGTAGATGGGGCGGGACTCGTGGGTGCCCACGTAGGTGAAGGCGGCGGCGTGCGGGCCGGCGGAGTGGTAGACGTCCTCGGAGATGGCGAGGCAGTCGGGTGGGGTAGCCTCCTCGAGGTGGGCGGCGAAGTTGAGGTCGGGGGAGTGGATGGCGCCGGTGTCGCCGTTGGCGGGGAAGCGGATCGTGGCCTTGTGGACGGCGAGGCGGAGGCGGAGTTGGCCGCGGAGGTCCATCCGGGACAGCTCGGCGCGCACCTGCGCGACGTCGAGCTGGAGGATGTCGCGGGCGGTGGTGAGGGCGACGTCGCGGGCGACGCTTTCCCGGTCGTCGTGGATGGCGAGGATGCCGCCGTCGCCGCGCCACGACCAGAGCTGGGTGCGGGTGCAGCGCAGCCCGGCGGAGACGGCGCCGGCGCGGGCGAGGATCCGCGAGCGGAGCAGATCGAAGGCGCGGGCCGCCTGATCGCGCGGGTTGTGCCGGACGATGGTCGAGTAGCCCGACGCGTCCACCACGATCAGGTAGACGTTCTCGTATGTCTGTGCGGACACGCCACCAGGATGACGACGCACCGGAGCGGTCGCGGCGCGCTGGCCGGTGGTTGTCCTGGTCCTGACAACTATCCGGCGGGGAAGCGGAACCGGGTGGCGTCGGTGAGGTAGGACATCCAGGCGATGACCCGGCTCGGGTGGAGCGCGAGGGTCTCGGCGTACGAGCCGGCGGTGTTGCCGTAGCCGTATTTCTCGTTGGAGGTGTCGGCCAGGCGTTGGGCGAGGTCGACGCCGGGCCGCGTGCGGCGCACCGAACCCTCGACGATGACGGCCTTGATCGGGTCGGGAAGGTGCATCACGACCGGCGGGTGCGCCAGGGCGGTGCGGCGGTGCACGGACTCCTCGCTGCCGCCGTAGTACCACACGTCGTCCAGCCAGACGCCGTCGAGGGGCACCGCGTGTGGGCGGCCGTCGGAGCGGACGGTGGTTAGCCAGTAATGCTTCGCCCGCTCCAGCTCGGTCCGGACCACCGCCCAGGCGAGCTTCTTTTTCGGGGTTCCGTAGATCTTCGGCAGGTCGAGCAGCTCAGCGATCGGGTCCATGGCGCACAGTGCACCACCCGACACCGACACTCAGGCGGCGAAGCTGTGCAGGCGCGGCGGGGCGCACACCGGGCAGCCGCCGTCCACGTCGGTGCAGTGGATCACCAGGGTGTGGTCGGGTGCCTCGCAGTCGACGCAGTTCGGGTCGGTGCACTCGGCGTCGGGCAGGGCATGCACGACCAGCGTGCCGCGGCAGTGGTCGGTCACGACAACGTCCTCCATACCTCTCGCTAGCTTGCGCGCGGCGCTATCGCGCCGGCAGCGCTCATTCCCGCTGAGCCTTGCTGTCGCAGAAGTCGGCGCCCTGCCACCGCGATAGCGGGCCTTCGGCCAAAGGGCGCCCTCCGTGGCCGCCTTGGCTGCCGCGCCGTCACTCGGCAGGCACCTCCCCTTATGCGGCGCCCGCGCTCCTCGCCGCCGCGACGGCCTCCTCCAGCTCGTCCCGGCTCATCTTGGACCGCCCCTTGACGTCGAGGTCGCGGGCCAGCTTGTCCAACTCAGCCTTGCTGAGGGTAGACAAGTCCGGACCCTCATCGTGGGAGGCGCCCCGGCGTTTCTTCCCGCCGCCACCGCCGCCACCGCCGCCACCGCCGCTGCCGTCCCCACCGGAGTCGCCGGAGCCGCCGGCGGCGCGGCGCTTCTTGCGGCCCTCGACGCTGCGCGAGAGCGCGTCGAACAGGTCGACCACCTTGGTCGGCTGCGCGGGCTCGGCCTCGGAGATGATCTCGCGGCCGGCGGCCTTGTCCTCGATCAGCTTCTCCACCCGCTGGGTGTAGGTGTCGTGGTAGTTGTCCGGCTGCCACGGCTCGGTCATGGAGTCGATCAAGGTGACCGCCATGTCGAGCTCCTTGCCGCGGGACGGGATGATCTCCGGCAGGGACTTGAGCTCCTTGGCCGGGTCGCGCAGATCCTCCGGGAACAGCAGCGTGGTCAGGATCAGCAGGTCGTCGCCGGGGCGCACGGCCGTCAGGTACTCCTTGCCGCGCATGACGAACGTGGCGATGCCCGCGCGGCGGGTCTTGGCCATGGCCTGCAGCAGCAGGCTGTAGGCGCGGGAGTACTCCTCCTTGGCCGGCGCCAGCCAGTAGGTCTTCTGGAAGTGGATGGGGTCGATCTCGTCCAGCTCGACGAACGCGGTGATGTCGATGGTCCTGGAGCGGCCCGGCGCGATCGCGTCGAGCTCGTCCGGCTCGATGATCACGTAGTCGCCGCCGCCCAGGTCGGCGCCCTTGACGATGTCGCTGTACGGCACTTCCTCGCCGGTGCGTTCGTTGACCCGCTTGTAGCGGATCCGGTCCGAGGTGCCCCGCTGGAACTGGCGGAAGCTGATGGTGTGATCCTCGGTCGCGCTGTACAGCTCGACGGGCACGGTCACCAACCCGAAGTTGATGGCCCCGCTCCAAATCGGTCGTGCCACGGTACCGCCTCCCTCGTGTCTGAGGTCATCATGACTCACCGTGACCTGGCCCGACTACCTGGAAGCCGCGTTTACCCGGTTCAGACAGCGGGTAACACGGGCCACATGGTGGACATGACCCGACTGCCAGGTCCCGTGTCCGACACGTGGGACTGGCAACGACTCGGCGCGTGCAGGGGCAAGGACAGCGCGATGTTCTTCCACCCCGAGGCCGAAAGAGGCCTGGCAAGGGCCGAGCGGGTCCGCCGGGCCAAGCAGGTGTGCATGCGGTGTCCGGTGATCGTGCAGTGCCGTCACCATGCCCTCACCGTCCAGGAGCCGTACGGGATCTGGGGTGGGCTGGACGAGGGGGAGCGGCGCGCCGCCTTCGCCCGCCGAAAGCAGCTGCGCAAGCGACGTATGCGCGTCGCCTGACCTGGAAGAGTCCGGGTCAGCGCGGTTCGTCGTCGCGGGGGGTGTCCAGCAGGCCCGCGCGGAGCTGCTCGAGCGTTCTGGCCAGCAGCCGGGAGACGTGCATCTGGGAGATGCCGACCCGCTCGGCGATCTGGGTCTGCGTCATGTTCAGGAAGAACCGCAGCTTGAGGATCTGCCGCTCGCGCTCGGGGAGCTGCTCGATGAGCGGCCGCAGCGACTCGTGGTTCTCCACGCCCTCGAGCCCGGCGTCCTCCTCGCCGAGGGTGTCGGCCAGCGGGTCGGAGTCGGAGTCGGCGGACAGCGCCTCGTCCAGCGACACCGAGTGGTAGGCGTTGCCGGCCTCGAGGCCCTCGTAGACCTCCTCGAGGGACAGGTCCAGGTGCCGGGCGATCTCGCTGGGCGTCGGCGCCCGGCCGAGCCGCTGGGCCAGCTCGCCGCTGGCCGCGCTGATCGCCAGGTTCAGCTCCTTGAGCCGGCGCGGCACGCGCATCGACCAGCTCGCGTCCCGGAAGTGCCGGCGGACCTCACCCATGATCGTGGGGACCGCGAAGGACAGGAAGTCGGACCCGCGGTCCGGCTCGAACCGGTCCACCGCGTTGATCAGCCCGACGGTCGCGACCTGCACCAGGTCCTCGCGCGGCACGCCGCGGTGGCTGAACCTGATCGCGATGTGCTCGGCCAGCGGCAGATGCCCGGTCACCAGCTGGTCGCGCAGCTCCGCGCGGCGCGGATCGTCCTCGCTGGTGGCGGCGAGCTCGTCGAACAGCGGGGCGAGGTGCTCGTACTCACTGCTCGATGAATCCTCGCGCCACGGGCTGGAGGCACGTGAGGTCCCTGCGCCGGTCACGCGCCTGAGGTCTTCCGCTTGGTGAGCTCGATGTGCACCAGCAGGCCCTTGCCGTCGCGGGTGACCTCGCCCTGTTCGACCCAGGCCGCGACGTGGTCGGTCAGGGTGGTGAGCACGCGCCAGCCGAACGAGTCGGAGCTCGGCTCGTGCCCGCCGGTCGAGGGTGCCACCGCGGAGAACCGGATCTCGTCCGGGTTGACGATGAACACGCAGCTCAGCGTGGCGCCCCGGACGGCGCGCGTGATCACGGTCGAGCAGGCCTCGTCCACCGCGAGCTTGAGGTCGGCGATCGAGTCGAGATCGAAGTCGGCGCGGATGGCCAGATTGGCCGCCACGGAACGGATGATCGGCAGGTGCTCGAGTCTGGCGGGCAGCCTGAGCTCGATGCCGTTGGGATCGATGACTGATCCGGTGCCGGCGTCCTCGCCGATCGCGGACTCGCTCACTCTCACCTCAGTCTTCCTCGACTAGCACGAAGTCGGGCGGTACACACTTCGCGCGTGTACCCAGTTTCCCAGAAGGCAAACCGAATGCCAGTACTTGCTCGGATCGTGCTGTGATCGCCGTTACTATCGGGTGACATGCCGACAGATCACATCGTCGTGACCTTCACGACGGACAGCAAGCGACTCGCCGACACGATGTGCGCCGAGGTCATCGAGGCCGAGCTGGGTGCGTGCGCGCAGATCGAGGGGCCGATCACCAGCGTGTTCCGCTGGCACGGCCAGGTTCACACCGAGCAGGAATGGCGGGTGGAGATCGAGACCACCGCCGACAAGGCCGAGGCCGTGGTGGAGCACATCAGGGCCAGGCACGGTGTCGAGGTCCCCGAGGTCGTGGTGACCGACATCGACAGCGATCTCATCGCCGGGCTGGGTGGGGGCCGGCCGGTCGCGGCGAGCTGAATCTCGCATCTCGCCCTCTTCCCTGGTCTTCACGGCGCCGCGCATAAGGTGTTCCGGTGCTGACCATGCAGGACGCCCTCCTGGCGCTGACCCGGTACTGGACCGAGCGCGGCGCCATGCTGGTGCAGCCGTTCAACACCGAGGTGGGGGCCGGCACGCTCAACCCGGCGACGATCCTGCGCGTGCTCGGGCCGGAGCCGTGGCGGGTCGCCTACGTCGAGCCGAGCGTGCGCCCGGACGACGCGCGGTACGGCGAGAACCCCAACCGGCTGCAGACCCACACCCAGTTCCAGGTGATCCTCAAGCCCGACCCGGGCGATCCGCAGGAGGTCTACCTCGGCAGCCTCGAGGCGCTCGGCATCGACATCCGGGCGCACGACATCCGGTTCGTTGAGGACAACTGGGCCAACCCGGCGACCGGCTCGTGGGGGCTGGGCTGGGAGGTGTGGCTGGACGGGTTGGAGATCACCCAGTTCACCTACTTCCAGCAGGCCGGCGGCCTGAGCCTGGACCCGGTGTCGGTGGAGCTGACGTACGGGATGGAGCGCATCATCATGGCGCTGCAGAACGTCAGCCACTTCAAGGATATCGCCTACGCCCCGGGGATCTCCTACGGCGAGGCGTTCGGCCAGGCCGAGTACGAGATGAGCCGCTACTACCTCGACGACGCCGACGTGGCCACCCAGCGCCGGCTGTTCGAGGACTACGCCGTCGAGGCCCGCCGACTGCTCGACGCCCGGCTGCCCGTGCCGGCGCACGTCTACGTACTGAAGTGCTCGCACACGTTCAACGTCCTCGACGCCCGCGGCGCGGTGAGCACCACCGAGCGGGCCAGGGCGTTCGCCCGGATGCGCGGGCTGGCCAGGGAGGTCGCCCAGCTCTGGTCGGACCGGCGCACCGAGCTGGGGCACCCGCTCGGCCTGGTCGAGCCGCCGCCTGCGGCCCCGGCGCCGGCCGAGTTCCCGGTCGTCACCCAGGCGCGCACGCTGCTGTTCGAGATCGGCACCGAGGAGCTGCCCCCGGGCGAGGTGAGCCGCGGCGCGGCCGCCGTCCGGGCGGCGCTGGCCGCCAAGCTCGCCGCCACCCGGCTGGAGCACGGGGAGATCACCGTGCACGCCACCCCGCGCCGGCTGGTCGCGCTGGTGTCCGCCGTGGCGCCGGCCGAGCCGGACGCGGAGCGGACCGTGCGCGGCCCGCGGGCCTCGGCGGCGTTCGACACCGAGGGCCGGCCCACCAAGGCCGCCGCCGGGTTCGCCCGCGGCCAGGGCGTGGCCGTCGCCGACCTCGAGCGGTTCGAGCAGGACGGCGTGGAGTACGTCGGGGTCACCACCACCGAGGTGGGCCGGGGCGCGGTCGAGGTGCTCAGCGGGTTGCTCACCGAGGTCGTGGCCGAGCTGCGGGCGGACAAGAACATGCGCTGGGCCGACCCGAAGCTGTCCTTCAGCCGGCCGGTGCGCTGGCTGGTCGCGCTGCTCGGCGACCTCGTCGTGCCGGTGTCGGTGTCGACGCTGGCCGCCGGCCGGACCACCCGGGTGCACCGCACCGCCGAGCCCCCGACGGTCGAGGTCGAGCGGGCCGACGGGTACCTGGATCTCCTTGCCCGGCACGGGATCGTGGCCGACGCCGCGGTGCGCTGGGAGCGGATCGCGGCCGCCGCGAGCAGGCTGGCCGCGACCGTCGGCGGCACGGTCGACGTGGCCGGCGAGGCGGCGTTGCTGGACGAGATCACCAACCTGGTCGAGGAGCCGGTGGCCGTCCTCGGCGGTTTCGACGGGCGCTATCTGGAGCTGCCGCAGGAGATCCTCACCACCGTGATGCGCAAGCACCAGCGGTACCTGCCGGTGCGCGACGCCGGCGGCGCACTGCTGCCGTACTTCGTCGCGGTGGCCAACGGCGAGTGCAAGCACGACCTGGTGCGCGCCGGCAACGAGGCGGTGCTGCGGGCCAGGTACGAGGACGCGAGCTTCTTCTGGCGGGCCGACCTGAAGGTGTCCCCTGAGGTCATGAAGTCGGGCCTGGAGAAGCTGGCGTTCGCCGATCGCCTCGGCTCCATGGCCGACCGGGCCCGGCGGATCGGCGCGCTGGCCAACGATCTCGGCACCGCGGCCGGTGTGTCCGAAAAGGACAGAGCAACCCTGGCGAGGGCGGCGGAGCTGGCCAAGTTCGACCTCGCCTCGCAGATGGTGATCGAGCTGACCAGCCTGGCCGGCGTGATGGCCCGGGAGTACGCGCTGCGGGCCGGCGAGCCGGAGCCGGTGGCGGCGGCGCTGCTGGACATGGAGCGGCCGCGCTCGGCCGGCGACGCGCTGCCGGGCACGGCGGTCGGGGCGCTGCTGGCCCTCGCCGACCGGCTGGACCTGCTGATGTCGCTGTTCGCCGTGGGCGCCCAGCCGACCGGCAGCTCGGACCCGTTCGGCCTGCGCCGCGCCGCCACCGGGGTGGTGGCGATCCTGCGCGCTTTCGGCGGGTTGCGCGCGGTCACGGTCGAGCGGGGCCTGGCCGCGGCCGCGGAACACGTTGCGGCGCAAGAGATCGAGGTGCCACAGTCCACTTTGGCCGAGGTGGCCGAGTTCGTGCTGCGGCGCTACGAGCAGCAGCTGCTCGACGCCGGGCATGACTACCGCCTGGTTGCGGCCGTGCTCCCGCTGGCCTCGGCGCCGGCCGCGGCCGACGAGGCGCTGGCGGAGCTGGAGGCCCGCGTCGGCGACCCCGAGCTGGCCGGCCTGGTGACCGCGGTGCAGCGGGTCCGCCGGATCGTGCCGGCCGACACCCCGGCCAGCTACGACCCGGCGCGGCTCACCGAGCCCGCGGAGAGCGCGCTGCACCGGGCGTTCGTGGCCGTGCGCACCGAGCTGGGGGCCGGCCGGCACCCGCTCGGCGAGTTCATCGCCGCGGCCCGGCGGCTCACCGACCCGATCAACGTGTTCTTCGAGGAGGTCCTGGTGATGGCCGAGGAGCCGGAGCTGCGTCAGGCCCGCCTCGGCCTGCTCGCCGGCATCCGCCACCTGGCCGACCCGGTCCTCGACTGGCAGGCGCTCGGCACCGTTCTTGAGCCGGCCGCCGCGCCCGATCAGGCACGCCACTAGGCGCGCTCGTCCCCCCTGCTCAGGGACGAGCG
>NZ_DASZCQ010000165.1:0-5947 GCF_035942955.1 Actinophytocola sp.
GCGCGGTCGCGAGGTCGGCCGGGCGCAGCGCGGGCAGATCGGCCTGCAGCGCGCCGACGACGCACCGCGGGTCCCGCGCCCGCAGCAGGCCGGCCCCGTACTCCAGCGCCGGGTTCAGCCCCGGCAGCCCGCGCTCGTCCACGCACTCCACCCCCAACGGGCGCAGCGCCACCGGCACCCGCTCGTCCTCGCACACCACGAGCACCCGCCGCACGCCCGGCGCGGCGCTCGCCGCGGTCACCGTGTCCAGCAGCAGCGCGAGCACCAGCTCGGGATGCCCGCGCACCGCGCCCCGCAGTCGCGACTTGGCGTGGTCCAGGCGCTTGACTGGAACGATGAGGTCCACCACCCGGTCCATCTTCCACGAAGGGCGCACCTGGCAGACTCAGTACTGGCCATACCGGACAGGCAGCGAGTCGGCCGCCGGTGTCTGGACTGAGGAGCAGCGCAGGGAGCGAGCGCCAGCGAGCGACCGAGCAGCGGACGAGGGAAGGCACCGGATCAAGGCCGCGAGCCGCCCGAGCGAGGAACGAGCGAGGGCAATTTGAGCAGAGAGAAGGGTGGCTTCTGGGTCGGACTTACAGCCGTGTTCTTCTACCCGCTGAGCTGGATCGGCAAGATGATCCAGCACGGCAACGAGCGGATCCCGCGCGAGGGCGGGGTGCTGCTGGTGATGAACCACGTCTCGCACTTCGACCCGGTCGTGGACGGCGTGTTCGTGCACAAGAACAAGCGGGTGCCGCGGATCCTGTCCAAGGAGTCCGTGCTCCGGATGCCGATCTTCGGCCGGATGGCCAGGGGCGTCGGCACGATCCCGGTCTACCGCGGCACCTCGGACGCGCGGGCCAGCCTGTCCGCCGCGATCGACGCGCTCGCCGAGGGCAAGCTGGTGGTCATCTATCCAGAAGGGACGATCACCAAGGACCCGGATGGCTGGCCGATGTACCCGCGCACCGGCGTGGCCCGGCTGGCGCTGGAGGTCGACGTTCCGGTGATCCCGGTGGCCCGCTACGGCACCCAGGCGATCCTCAACGGCTACACCAAGAAGTTCCGCCCGTTCCCGCGCAAGCCGGTCCACTTCAACGTGGGCGAGCCGATCGACCTGTCGGCCTACCGCGGCAAGCCGGTCACCCCGGAGCTGCTCCGCGAGGTCACCCACCTGATCATGGATCGGATCCGGGACCTGGTCGCCGAGATCCGCGACGAGAAGCCGCCGACGGAGTTCTTCCGGCCCCCGACGCCCGCCGATCCCTCCGCGGACGAGGAGCGCGCGAGCTGATGGCGCAGCATCCGCCGCGATTCGCCGTCCTGGGCTCGGGCTCGTGGGGCACGGCGTTCGCCAAGGTGCTCGCCGACGCGGGCTGCGAGGTGACGCTGTGGGCCCGCAGGCGCGAGGTGGCCGACGCGATCGAGGAGCGCAGGGAGAACCCGGACTACCTTCCCGGCGTACGGCTTCCGGACCGGCTGGTGTCCACATCGGACCCTCGGCTGGCGCTCGACGGCGCCACCGCCGTGGTGCTCGCGGTGCCCAGCCAGACGCTGCGGCACAACCTCACCGCGTGGCGGAGCCTGATCAAGCCGGACGCCATGTTCATCAGCCTCGCCAAGGGGGTGGAGCTCGGCACGCTCAAGCGGATGAGCGAGGTGATCATCGAGGTCACCGGCGTCGAGGAGAACCAGGTGGCCGTGGTGTCCGGGCCGAACCTCGCCCAGGAGATCGCCGCCGAGCAGCCGACCGCGACCGTGATCGCCTGCACCGAGCACGCCCGCGCGGTCGAGCTGCAGCACGCGTGCACCACCGGCTACTTCCGGCCGTACACGATCACCGACGTGATCGGCTGCGAGCTCGGCGGCGCGTGCAAGAACGTGATCGCGCTGTCCTGCGGCATGGCCGCCGGGCTCGGGTACGGCAGCAACACGCAGGGCACGCTGATCACCCGCGGGCTGGCCGAGACCGCCCGGCTGGGCGCCGCGCTCGGCGCGGACCCGCTCACCCTCGCCGGGCTGGCCGGCCTCGGCGACCTGGTGGCCACCTGCCTGTCACCGCTGTCGCGCAACCGCGTGTTCGGCGAGCGCCTCGGCCGGGGCCAGACGCCGGCCCAGGCCCTCGCCGCCACGCACGGTCAGGTGGCCGAGGGCGTCAAGTCCTGCTCGGCCATCCGCGAGCTGGCCCTCAAGCACGGCGTCGAGATGCCGATCACCGAGGTCGTGCACCGGGTCTGCCACGACGGCTTCGACCCGCGGGAGATGGCCGCGGACCTGATCGGCCGCAAGACCAAGCCGGAGCGCCAGTAGCGGTCAGATCACCACGTTGACGAACGGATGCATGCTCGGCTTCTGCGACCCGCCGGCCGGCTCTTCCGTCAGCCCGATGCTGGCGGCCTGCCCGAGCCCGGTCACCTCGACCCGCTCGCCGGCCAGCAGCCCGGCCGGCTTCGGATCACCGTCGCCGAGCAGCCAGGCCTGGTAGACCTTGCCGCCGTCCGGCGGAGGCATCCCGTCGGTCAGCACCAGGGCCCGGCCTTGACTACGAGAGGACAACACGGTCGCCGTCCCGCCACGGCTCGATTCACCGGTGGTCACCTTGGCGTCACCTGCCTCCAGGATCGATGCGATCTGCGCGGCCCGTTGCTCGCTCCGGTCGGCCGCCTGCCGAGCCTGCACGAGCAGCACGCCCAGCACTGCCGCCGCGACGAGCAGCACCGCCGCCGCCGCCGTGGTCAACCGCAGCGCCCACCGGCCGCGGACCACCGGGCCGACCAGTGCCACCTCGGGCGGGAGCTGCCGCACCCGGGTGATGTCGCCCAGCACCCGGTCCTTGAGCGCGGGCGGCGGCATGGCGGCCGCGGCGGTGCCGAGCCGGACCGCGGTCTCACGCAGCTCGCGAACCTCCTGCGCGCAGGACGGGCAGGCGGCCAGGTGCCGCTCGAACTCGGCGCGCTCGAGGTCGGTCACGGCGTCCAACGCGTAGGCGCCGGTCAGGGCGTGCACGTCGGGGCTCATCGGGTCACCCCCAAACAGTCGCGGAGCCGGATCAACCCGTCCCGAAGCCTGGTCTTGACGGTCCCCAGCGGAGTGCCCAGCAGCTCACCCACCTCACGGTAGGTGCGGCCGCCGTAATACGCCAACATGATCGACTCCCGCTGCACGTCGGTGAGCGTGGACAGGCAGCGCCGCACCTGCTCGTGCTCCAGCCGCATCGTCACCTGCTCGGCCACCTCGTCGAACGGCCGGGCGGCCGCGCCGCGCGCCACCCGGTCCTCCCGGTCGGTGGCCGACTGCGCGGACCGCACCCGGTCGACGGCTCGCCGGTGCGCGAGCGTCATCGCCCAGGTCATCGCGCTGCCCTTGCCGGGCGAATACCGCGTGGCCGTCCGCCACAGCTCCACCATGACCTCCTGGACGACCTCCTCGGACTGCGCCGGATCCCGCACGACCCGCCGCACCAGCCCGAACACCGGGCCGATCAGCAGGTCGTAGAGCCGTTCGAAGGCGGCCTCGTCCCCCCTTGCCACCCGTTGTAAGAGCTCGTCGGCGTCCGGACCGGCCCCGGCCCCGCCCGCGGTGGGCACACGACGCACACGTTCGCGCATGAGGTTCTGCTCCCGCACCTGAGACACCCCTGGATGTGGTCGGTGTTTACCGGGTGATTCGGAGCCGCGGCACCCCCGGATGGGCCTATTTGCCACCAATCCGTTCGGCCATCCGCCTCGAACACCGACCGGAGTGCGACCGACTAGGAGGAATCCCCGAATGACCTCGACCCCGCTTCGGACCAGCTCGGTCAACCGGCTGGCCGGCTACGCCTTCGGCGCCGTCTACCTGCTCGTCGGCCTCGTCGGCTTCGCGATCACCACCGGCGTCGGCCTCGCCGACACGCACGGCAAGCACCTGATCATCTTCGAGCTCAACCCGCTGCACAACATCGTCCACATCGCGATCGGCCTGCTCCTCGGCTTCGCCGCCTACCGCGGCGCCGCCGCTGCGTCTGTGGCGAACTCCCTGGTGGGCGGGGTGTATCTGCTGGTCGGCATCCTCGGCCTGTTCCTCACCGACTCGGCGATCAACATCCTGGCGATCAACCACCCGGACAACGCCCTGCACCTCGCCTCCGCCCTGGTCCTTCTCGGCGTCGGCCTCAGCAAGAGGTAGCCCGGGTTCGGTTGTCGCGACTTGACCCGCCGCTCGGCGCATGGTTCGCTTCCGCGCATGGTGCGCGCCATGACCGAGCGGCGGGGTCACATCGACCTCAGCCTGGTCGCCAGCGCGCTGTGTCCGACCTTCTCGTGAAGCGACGGTCGTCAAGCAATCCGCAAGGTTGCCTCAACTTCTTCTCGAGAAGGTTGTCCCATGTTCGCCGTACCACCCAATACGGTCGCGTTGTCCGGCACCCCGGCGTCCGCGCACCCGGCGCTCATCGCCCGGGAGCTGGCGGCGAACCCCGACCGCTGGCGGCACCTGCTGCACTTTCACACCGACGAGCGGTTCACCACGCGCCTCGAGCGGACCGACCGGCAGGAGATCTGGCTGATGACCTGGCTGCCGGGTCAGTGCACCGAGCTGCACAACCACGGCGGGGCGACCGGCGCGTTCACCGTGGTGTCCGGGGCGCTCACCGAGTACGTCGCGCGGGCGTCGGGTGCCGAGCGGCCGCGGCACACCGTGCACCGGGCCGTGGCCGGGCAGTCGCGCGTGTTCGGCCCCGGCTACGTGCACCGGGTGCGCAACGAGGGACCCGAGCCCGCGGTGAGCATCCACGTCTACCGCCCGGCCCGGCTGCCCATGATCCAGTACCGGGTCGAGGCGGTCGACGAGCTGCGCAGGGTCGTCTAGGCCGGGCCGACGCGCGCCTTGACGTGCTCGGGCGCCTCGTCGTGCGCGCGCAGCAGCGGGCACGGCTCGGGGGCGCCCCACTCCTGGCGCAGCGGGAGCACGCCGGCCCACACGGCGTCGGCCTCGACGTCGTAGTCCTCGTCGGCCGGCGGCCCCGAGCGGATCTTCACGGCCGCCTCGGTGAGGTCCATCGCGAGCACCGCGGTGGCGGCCAGCTCCTTGGCGTTGGGCTCGCGGGCGTAGCCCCATGATCCGGGGGCCAGGTGCTCGGCGAGCGCGCGCAGCGCGTCCAGCTTGGCCTGCCGGTCGACGATCAGCCGGGCCTGCCCGTGGATCACCGCGGAGCGGTAGTTCATCGAGTGGTGGAACATGGACCGGGCGTAGATCACCCCGTCCACCAGCGTGACGTTGACGCACACCTCGGCGCCCTCCGCGGCGTTGCGCAGGCTGCGCGCGCCGGTCGAGCCGTGCAGGTAGAGCGTGTTGCCGTCGCGGGCGTACCCGGTCGGCAGCACGACGGGGGCGCCGTCGTGGACATACGCCAGGTGGCAGACGAGGCCGGCGTCGAGCACGGCGTACAGCGCCGCCCGCTCGGTCACCGCACGCTCCTTGACCCGGTTGATCCTGCTCCTGGCGGTCGGTGAGAGAGGAGTCGTGGTCACCCGACCAGCCTCACGGCTGACAGTGGCATGCTTGAATAGCCACAACTGTCCGAATATGAAAGGCCACTTGTCGCTCTATGGTCCAGACCCCCGCGCTTCCACTGACGCTCGACCGCGGGTCCGCCACCCCGCTGGCCGTCCAGCTCGCCGAGGAGCTGCGCACCGCCGCCGGTGACGGGCGGCTGCGCAGCGGCGACCGGCTGCCGTCCACCCGCGCGCTGGCCGCCCAGCTCAAGGTGAGCCGCACGGTGACCGCCGCGGCCTACGAGCAGCTGCACGCCGAGGGCTGGATCGCCGGCCGGCACGGCTCGGGCACCTACATCACCACCGCGCCGCCGGGCGCGGTCACCGCACCGGCCAAGCGCGCGCGGGCCGAGATCACGGGCACGACCGCGGTGGACCTGACGCCCGGCTCGCCGTGGGCCGGCGGCATCGACCGCGCGGCGTGGCGC
>NZ_DASZCQ010000166.1:0-43460 GCF_035942955.1 Actinophytocola sp.
GGTTTACCACGCAGATGAAGTCGGGGTGGCGGGTGAAGGTGAGGGTGTCTTGGGGTGAGGGGAGCCAGTGAAGGGGGCCTTCGCCCAGTGCGGGGGTGGTGTGGCGGAGGTGGAGGGCGTGGCGGTAGAGCTCGAGGGTGGAGTGGGGGTCGTTGATTTGGGCTTCGACGGTGAGGTCTTTCCAGGCGGGGGGTTGGGGGAGCCAGGGGGTGGCGGTGGTGAAGCCGAACGGGGGGTCCACGCCGGACCAGGGGAGGGGGACGCGGCAGCCGTCCCGGCCGGGGTCGAGGCCGCCGGAGCGGTGGTACATGGGGTCTTGGAGGAGGTGGGGAGGGAGGTCCTCCACTTCCCAGAGGCCGAGTTCTTCGCCCTGGTAGAGATAGGCGGCGCCGGGGAGGGCGAGGCACAGGAGCGCGGCGGCGCGGGCGCGGCGGGCGCCGAGCTCGAGGTCCAAGGGGAGCGACCGGCGGCGCAGGCGGTCGGCGAAGCTGAAGGCGCTGTCGGCGCGGCCGAAGCGGGTGACCGGGCGGGTGACGTCGTGATTGGACAGTACCCAGGAGGCGGGCGCGCCGACCGGGGCATGGGCGCGCAGGGACTCGTCGATGGCCGAGCGCAGCGACGACGCATCCCATGGGCAGCACAGGAACTCGAAGTTGAACGCGGCGTGCAGCTCGTCCGGGCGGAGGTACGCGGCGAAGCGATGGTGGTCGGGGAGCCAGAGCTCGCCGATCAGGACCCGGTCGCCGGGATAGGTGTCGGTCAGCGCGCGCCATTCGCGGTAGATCTCGTGCACGCCGTCGCGGTCGGTGTAGGAATCGGCGTCGGCCAGCGAAGGGTTCTTGACCAGGACTGCGGCCGAGTCGATGCGGACGCCGTCGACGTCTCGGTCGAGCCAGAACCGGAGTATGTCGAGGAATTCGGCGCGGACGTCGGGGTTGTCCCAGTTGAGGTCGGGCTGCCGGGGGTCGAACAGGTGCAGGTACCACTCGCCGTCGTCGACGCGGGTCCACGCCGGACCGCCGAAGATCGACTGCAGGTCGGTGGGCGGCCGCGAGCCGTCCGGACCACGCCCGGCGCGGAACCAGAACCGTTGCCGCTCAACGGATCCCGGACCGGCGGAGACAGCGGCCGAGAACCACGGGTGCGCGGCCGAGCAGTGGTTGGGCACGAGGTCGATCACCACCCGCAGGCCCGCGGCGTGCGCGGCGCGGATCAGCTTCTCGGCCTCGGCGATGGTGCCGAAGACCGGATCGATGTCGCGGTAGTCGGCGACGTCGTAGCCGGCGTCGGCCATCGGTGATGGGTACCACGGGCTGAACCAGAGTGCGTCGACGCCGAGGTCACGCAGGTAGGACAGCCGGTCGGCGATGCCGGCGAGGTCGCCGACCCCGTCACCGTTGCCGTCGGCGAAACTGCGCGGGTACACCTGATAGATCACGGCGTTGCGCCACCACTTCATGTCTACCCCTTGAGTGCGCCGACGGACAGTCCACTGAGGATGCTGCGTTGGAAGATCAGGAACACCACGACCATGGGTAGGCTGGCGATCACCAGGCCGGCCATCAGCTCGTTGAGCGCGACCTGGCTGGTCAGCGACAGCCGGGACAGCGCGACGCTCAGCGTCTGCGCCTCCGGTTCCTGCAGGACCAGCAGCGGCCAGAGGAAGTCCTTCCAGATCGCGATGATCGCGAAGATCGAGACCACCGCGAGCACCGGCCGGGACAGCGGCAGCACGACGCTGCGCAGCGTTCGCAGCCGACCGGCGCCGTCGATGCTGGCCGCGTCGATCAGATCGCCCGGGATCTGGTCGAAGAACCGCTTGAGCACGTAGATGTTGAACGCGTTGGCCACGCCGGGCAGCCACAGCGCCCACGGTGTGTTCAGCAGGTTGACGTCGAAGATCGGCACGTCGGACACGGTCAGGTAGGCCGGCACCAGCAGCGCCGCGGTCGGCAGCATCAGGCTGGCCAGCATCAGGCCGAGCACCAGCCACCCGAGGACCGGGCGCAGCCGGGAAAGCGCGTAGGCCACCGCGACGTCGAGCACGATCTGCAGCAGCCAGCCGCCGGCCGCGTACAGCACGGTGTTGAGGAAGTACCGGGCCAGCCGCAGCTTGCTCCAAGCATCCACATAGGACTCCGGATGGAAGCTCTCCGGCACGAACGTCGGCGTCGGCCGGGCGAGCTCCGCGGGGTGCTTCACCGCGCCGGTGATCATCCAGTACAGCGGGAAGAAGAACACCAGCAGGAACACCACCGTGGTCAGCGCGAGCACGGTCACGTAGATCACCCGCCCGCGGCGGGTGCGCAGGGTGGCGGCGGAGATCAGGCTCATGCGCGCTCCCGGGTCAGCCACAGGTATGCGGCGGAGAACAGGCCGAGCACGGCGAACAGCAGCACGCTCATGGCGGCGGCCAGGCCGAAGTCGTGGTTGACGGTGAACGCGTACCGGTAGATCAGCACCATCACGGTGATCGTGTCCGGGTTGGTGGTGCCGGTGAGCTGGTATGGCTCGATGAACACCTGCATGGTCGCCACGATCTGCAGCAGCAGCAGGACGAGCATGACGAATCGCAGCTGCGGCAGCGTCACGTGCCGGATCCGCTGCCAGACGCTCGCCCCCTCAAGCTCGGCCGCCTCGTACAGATCGGCGGGGATTCCCTGCAGCGCCGCAAGGTAGATCAGCGTCGCGGCGCCCAGGTTGGACCAGGTCGAGACCAGGACCAGGGAGAGCATCGCGGTGCTCGACGACTGGGTCCACGCCGACTCCGGCAGGTGCAGCCCGCGCAGCACCGTGTTGAACAGGCCGTTGCCCGGATCGTAGAAGTACTGCCACAGCAGCACGGTCACGATCGGCGGCAGCATCACCGGCAGGTAGACCGCGATCCGGAAGAAGCCGCGGAAGTGCCGCAACTCGTTGAGCAGCACCGCGATCGCCAGGGGCAGCGCGTAGCCGAACACCAGGGCCAGCCCGGTGAACAGCAGCGTGTTGCGCCACGCGATCCAAAAGAGACGGTCGGCGAACAGCGCGGCGAAGTTGTCCAGCCCCACCCATTCCGGGTCGGTGACGAAGTTGACCTGCTGGAAGCTCAGCAGCACCCCGCGCACCAACGGGTACCAGGAGAACAGCGCGAAGCACGTGATCCCGCCGGCCATGAACCCGTACGCGACGAGGTTGTCGGCCACCGCGCGGCCGCGGCGGGTGCGCGCGGCCGAGCGGAGGGTCGAACGGACCAGCATCGGTCAGGTCGCCGCGGCGAGGATGGAGTTGACCTGGATCTCGGCGTCGGCGAGCAGCGCGTCGATGTCGGCCCCCTGGTCGGTCAGGACCTTCTGCATGGCCGTGTCCAGCACCGCGTAGATCTGCTGCGCGTTGGGTGGCTCGAGCTTGAGCGGGATCCCGGCGTTGCCCTCGGCGAACGGCTTGAAGTTCTCCACCGGCACGTTGGCGTGCTTGGCGCTGGCCTCCTCGCGGGCCTTCGCGGCGGCCCCGGTCCAGATGTTCGGCTCCGGCAGGCCGACCGGGTTGGAGTTGGCGGCGTCGTACTCGTAGTCGTGGGCGATCCGGTCCGGGTTGTTGAACTTGAACGCCAGCCACTTCAGGCCGGCGCGGATCTTCTCCGGCGGCGTGCCGGCCTTGAACATGAAGCCGTCGCCGCCGGCGAGCGTGCCCTGCCCGCCGGGCATCGGGCCGAGCCCGTAGGCGGTGTAGTTCCCCTTGTACTGGTTGACGATCGTCTTGAGGTTGTCGCCGGTCGCGATGTACATGCCGAGCTTGCCGGCGGCCATCATCTGGATCAGGTCGGCGTACTCGAGCAGCTGGCGCTCACCCATCGTCTTGTCGGTCCACCGCATGTCGTGCAGCTGGCGCAGCACCTGCCGGCCCTTGTCGTCGTTGAACGCGGCCTTCCAGGTCTCGCCGGCCCTGATCGCGACCTCGCCGCCGAGCGAGTACAGCTCCGCGGTGAAGTGCCAGCCGCCGGTGTTGCTCTTGCTGTAGTCGCCGTAGCCGACGATGCCGTCGCCGAGCGCGGTGATCTTCTGGGCCGCGGTGCGCACCTCGGCCCAGGTCCTCGGCGGGTTGTTCGGATCGAGGCCGGCCCTGACGAACAGGTTCCTGTTGAACAGCAGGCCCATCGAGTAGTTCCGCCACGGGATTCCGTAGACCTTGCCGTCCGCGCTGGAGAACACCTTCATCAGCTCGGGCCGGATCTGGCTCGCCGCCGGGATCTCGTTGAGATACGGGGTGATCTCGGCGACCTGGCGCTTGCCGATCAGCGTGCCCGGGTCGGTGAAGTAGACGTAGAACAGGTCCTCCAGCTGCCCGCCGGCCAGTTTAGTGGTGAAGGTCTTGGGGTCCATGTAGCCCTCGCGGGCGTCGACCTTGATGGTCGGGTTGGCCTTCTCGAACTCGGCGAGGTCGTCGAGGAACTTCTTGCGGTCGACCGCCTCCGTGCCCGGCGGCAACCCGTTGACGGTGATCGTGACGGGGCCGTCGGCCGCGGGCCGGGGGTCGTCGGAGCAGGCGGCGGTCGACAGCGCGAGTGCGGCGATGACCAGCAGCCGGACGGCGCTACCCAACGTGGATCGGTTCATGCCGGCACCTTCCTGGGGTCACAACTTTGTGAGCCAGACCATACAAACCAGGACTGGAAGGCGCAAGAAGCGGACTAATCAGAGAAAGAAGGCGATCGACCCTCCCGGGGCGCCGGCGCCGTCGAACCCCGCACCACCAGCTCGGGCTCGAACAGCAGCTCGTCGGTGAGCACCGCGCCGCCGGTCATCTGGTTGACCAGGAGGTCGACGGCGGCCTGGCCCATGGCCTCGATCGGCTGCCGGACCGTGGTCAGCGGCGGATCGGTGCAGGTCATGATCGCGGAGTCGTCGTAGCCGACCACCGACACGTCCTCAGGGACTCGCCGGCCGAGCCGGCGCACCGCCCGGATGGCGCCGAGCGCGAGGACGTCGCTGGCGCAGATGATCGCGGTCACCCCGGCGTCGACCAGCGTGGCCGCCGCGGCCCGCGCGCCCTCCATGGAGAAGCTCGACCGGACCACCAGGTGCTCGACGCCGCGGTACCCGGCGGCCGCGGCCTCGAGCGCGGCCAGCTTGCGCCGGGACGGCACGTGCCCCTCCGGCCCGAGCAGCGCGCCGACCCGCTTGTGGCCCAACGACACCAGATGGCCCAGCGCCTGCTCGGCGGCGACGGCGTCGTCGGCGGAGACGCTCGGGTGGCCGAGGCCGTCGACTCCGGCGTTGACCAGCACCACGGGCAGCTTCAGGTCGCGCAGGCGGTGGTAGTGGTCGTGACCGGCGTCGGCCATCGCGTAGTCGCCGCCGCCGAAGATCACCCCGGAGACCTGGTGCTCCAGCAGCATGTCGACGTACTCGACCTCGGACACGCCGCCGATCGTGCGCGCGCACAGCGCCGGTGTGAACCCGCGCTGCACCAGCGCCCCGGTGGCCACCTCGGCGAACGCCGGGAAGATCGGGTTCTGCAACTCGGGCAACACCAGCCCGACCAGCCGGGCCCGGTCGCCGCGCAGCTTCGTCGGGCGCTCGTATCCCAGCACGTCCAGCGCGGTGAGCACGGCGGTCCTGGTCGCGTCGGACACGCCGGCCTTGCCGTTGAGCACCCGGCTCACGGTCGCCTCGCTGACCCCCGCCTTGCGTGCAACTTCACTCAGTCGTCCCGCCACGGCTGAAATACTACGTCAAGAGTTTGCAAGAACACGTCACCGACCTTGCAGCCACGCGGAGATGCCGTCCTTCAGCCGCCGCTTGACCTCGGCCGGGGCCGCGGAGGCGGCCACCGAGTGCCGGGCGATCGCGGCCAGCTCGGCGTCGGACAGGCCAAGGCTCGCCCGCGCGATGCGGTACTGGTCGGTCACGTGCGCCCCGAACAGCAGCGGGTCGTCCGAGCCCAGCGTCACCGGAACGCCGGCGGCCAGCAGCGCCCGGACCGGTAGCGCGGCGAGATCGAACACCCCGAACGGCGGGTAGGAGGTCGGGCACACCTCAAGGGCCACCGCCCGCTCGGCAAGCAGCGCCACCGTCGACGGATCGGCCGCGGCGGTCAGACCGTGCCCGATCCGTCGCGCGCCAAGGGTTTCCACACACTCCCGGACGTGCCACGCGGCCTCGTAGAAGCCCGCGTGCGGCGCGGACAGCAGCCCGGCCTCCGCCGCGGCCCGGAAGGCCGGTGCGAACTCCGCCACCACACCGCGGCGCTCGTCATTGGACAGTCCGAACCCGACGACGCCCCGTCCGGCGAACCGCCCGGCCAGCGCGGCAAGCTCGGCCGCGTGCGCGCCCGACCGGGCCCAGCTCGACGACACGATCACCCCGGCCGGCACGCCGGACACCGCGTCGAGCACGGCCTCCAGCACCGGCTCGACCCCGCCGAGCCGCGGCGCGTAGGAGGTCGGGTCGACCTGGATCTCCACCCAGCCACACCCGTCGGCCAGGTTGTCCTCGACCGCCTCCAGCGCCACCCGGCGAATGTCCTGAGCGGACCGGATGGCGTCGCGCGCGGCGTCGTACCGCTGCTGGAACGCCGACCACGGGTGCACCCCGCCGGCCGGCAGCGGCGGCGGCACCGGGACGCGGTAGCGGGCGGCCAGCTCGGCGAGGGTGTCCGGGCGCATCGACCCGGTCAGGTGCAGGTGCAGGTTCGCCTTCGGCAGCGCTCGAAGATCCCGCTGTGTCATCTGGTCGCTCCCGCGAGGCCGTACCACCCGCCCACCTGGGCCTCGCGTCCGCTCCTCCGCGACCATGCGTCCAGGCTACGGTCCGTGGCGGGCCGGGTGCGGACGGCCGGTCGTCGGCCGAGGTGAACCAACGATTGGGTCACGCGCTCGTGGCCTCGGGTAGCACGCGTCGTCACGCGAGGTACGGTCTCGCGAATAAGTTGCGTCCGGCACAATCTCGGGCGCGGTAAACGCGGAAGGAGAACGCCTTGCGCCGATTGCGAGGAATCCAACTCGCCGCCGGGCTGGTTGCGCTGGGCCTGACCCTGGCCGCCTGCGGCGGGGACGACGCCCCTTCGACGGGTGGTGGCGGCGGGACCAGCGGCGCGCCGGCCGCCGCCCAGCTGAAGGTGGGTCTGGCCTACGACATCGGGGGTCGCGGGGACCAGTCGTTCAACGACTCGGCCGCACGCGGTCTGGACAAGGCGAAGGCCGAGGGCGGCATCGAGGTCAAGGAGCTCGAGGCGGCGGCGGGCGAGACCGACGCGCAGAAGGAGGACCGCCTGCGGCAGCTGGCCGAGGGCGGTTACAACCCGGTCATCGCGGTCGGGTTCGCGTACTGCACCTCGGTCACCAAGGTCGCCAAGGACACCCCGGACGTCAAGTTCGCCATCGTCGACGGCGCGGGTGACACCTGCCAGGCGAGCAACCTGGCCAACCTGCTGTTCGCCGAGGAGCAGGGCTCGTTCCTGGTCGGCGTGGCCGCGGCGCTGAAGAGCCAGTCGGGCAAGATCGGCTTCATCGGCGGCGTCAACGTGCCGCTGATCCAGAAGTTCGAGGCCGGCTTCACCGCCGGCGTGAAGGCCGCCAAGGCGAGCGCCACGGTGGAGGCCAAGTACCTGACCCAGCCGCCGGACTTCACCGGCTTCAACGACCCGGCCAAGGGCGAGACCGCGGCCAACGGCATGTTCGACGCGGGCGTTGACGTGATCTACGCCGCCGCCGGCGGCTCCGGCAACGGCGTGTTCAAGGCCGCCAAGGCCAAGGGCAAGCTGGGCATCGGTGTGGACTCCGACCAGTACAACCAGCCGGCGCTGGCCGACGTCAAGGACGTGATCATCACGTCCATGCTCAAGCAGGTCGACGTGGCCGTGTACGACTTCATCAAGTCGGTCAAGGAGAACAAGTTCGCCGCCGGCCCCAAGGTCCACGACCTCAAGCAGGGCGGCATCGACTACGCCACCAGCGGCGGGAAGGTCGACGACATCAAGTCCCAGCTGGACGACTACAAGCAGAAGATCATCTCCGGCTCGGTCACGGTGCCGGACAAGAAGTAACCGCGATCTCGTGTGACGGGCTCGGGGTACCGGATAGGGTGCCCCGAGCCCGTCACGGTTTCTTCTCACCGGACAAGGATGCGGCCCATGTCGTCAATTGCGGTCGAGCTGACCGGGATCACCAAGCGGTTTCCGGGTGTGGTCGCCAACGCCGACGTGAACATCGCGGTGCGGGCGGGCACCGTGCACGCGATCGTCGGGGAGAACGGGGCCGGCAAGTCGACCCTGATGAAGATCCTCTACGGGATGCAGCGGCCGGACGAGGGAACGATCAAGGTCGACGGCGCCGAGGTGGCGTTCCACTCCCCGGCGGACGCGATCAAAGCCGGCATCGGCATGGTGCACCAGCACTTCATGCTCGCCGACAACCTGACCGTGCTGGAGAACGTGGTGCTCGGCAACGAGCCGCGGGCCGGCGGGCGGCTGGACTTCCGGGCGGCCCGCGCCAGGATCAAGGAGATCTCGGACCGCTACGGCCTCGGCGTCGAGCCGAACCGGCTGGTCGACGATCTCGGCGTCGGCGAGCGCCAGCGGGTGGAGATCCTCAAGGTGCTCTACCGCGGGGCGCGCATCCTGATCCTGGACGAGCCCACCGCGGTGCTGGTGCCGCAGGAGGTCGACGAGCTGTTCGGCAACCTGCGTGAGCTCAAGGCCGAGGGACTGACGATCCTGTTCATCTCGCACAAGCTGGACGAGGTCCTCTCCGTCGCCGACGAGATCACCGTGATCCGGCGCGGCACCACGGTGGCCACCGTGTCGCCGGCGGAGGTGACCGCTCGCCGGCTCGCCGAGCTGATGGTGGGCAGCGCGCTGCCGGTTCCGGAGCTGCGCGAGTCCACCGTGACCGACACGACCGTGCTCGACGTGGCCGGGTTGACCGTCACCAGCGCGGACGGCCGCACCGTGCTGGACGACGTGTCGTTCACCATCAACGCCGGCGAGGTGCTCGGCATCGCCGGCGTGGAGGGCAACGGCCAGGCCGAGCTGGTCGAGGCGCTGATGGGCATCCGGCCGCTGTCCGCCGGCACGGTGAAGCTGCGGGGCAAGGACATCAACCGGATGTCCACACGGGATCGCCGGGACGCCGGGGTGGCCTACATACCCGAGGACCGGCACCGGCAGGGCGTGCTGCTCGAGGCGACGCTGTGGGAGAACCGCATCCTCGGCCACCAGACGAAGAAGCCGAACGTTCGTGGCCCGCTCATCGACCGCCGCGCGGCCAAGGCGGACACCCAGCGGATCGTCGACCAGTACGACGTGCGGACGCCGAGCATCGACGTGTTCGCCGCCGCGCTGTCCGGCGGCAACCAGCAGAAGCTGATCGTCGGGCGGGAGATGAGCGGGAACCCGGTGCTGCTGATCGCGTCGCACCCGACGAGGGGCGTCGACGTCGGCGCGCAGGCGGCGATCTGGGAGCACATCCGGCGCGCACGGGCCGAGCACCTCGCCGTGCTGCTGATCTCGGCCGACCTCGACGAGCTGATCGGGATGTCGGACCGGCTCGCGGTCATCCTGCGCGGGCGCCTTGTGTCCTATTGCGACCCGAAGACGGTCACCCCGGAGGATCTCGGCTCGGCGATGACCGGCGCCGGAGAGGAGGTGGCGTGATGCGACGGCTATCCCTCCGTGCAGTCCTGTTAGGACTCGCCGCGCCGGTCGGGGCGCTGGTGTTCGCCGCCGCGGTGTGCTCGGTGATCCTGGTGGTGACCGGGCACTCGCCCGCGGACGTGGTCGACTCGATGAGCGCGTCGCTCGACCGGCCCCGCACGACCGTCATCGCGGTGAACAACGCGACGAACTACTACCTCGCCGCCGTCGCGGTCGCCATCGGCTTCCGGATGAACCTGTTCAACATCGGCGTCGACGGGCAGTACCGGCTGGCCGCGATGCTGTCCGCCGCGCTCGCCGGCGCGTCCTTCATGGACGGTCTGCCGTCGGTCCTGCGCGTCGCGCTTACGATGATCGCGGCCGTGCTGGTTGGCGCGTTCTGGGCGGGCATCGCCGGGTTCCTCAAGGTGACCCGCGGGGTCAGCGAGGTGATCTCGACGATCATGCTCAACGCGATCGCCACCGCGCTGGTCGCGTTCCTGCTCAACCCGAACCGGTTGGCCGTGCTGGAGGGCAACGACATCCACACCCCGACGATCACCTCGGGCGGGCAGGTGCCCGGCATCCCGTACTCGGGCTCGTCGACCGAGGTGCACGGGCTGATCCTGGTGGCCGTCGCGATCGGCGTCCTGTACTGGTTCGTGCTGGCCCGCACCCGCTTCGGGTTCGACCTCAAGGCCACCGGGCTGTCCGAGTCGGCCGCGGTGGCCAGCGGGGTCAGCGTGAAGAAGATGGTGCTCGCCTCGATGCTGCTCTCCGGCGCGGTCGCCGGGCTGGTCGGCATGCCGGAGCTGCTCGGCGGGGCGCACTCGTACTCGCTGAACTTCCCGCCCGGCATCGGGTTCATCGGCATCGCGGTGGCGCTGCTCGGCCGCAACCATCCGATCGGCATGGCCTTCGCCGCGCTGCTGTGGGGATACCTGGACGCGAGCTCCAACGGCCTTGACGTCGCCGGGATACCGAAGGAGATCGTCGCGATCATGCAGGGCGTGATCGTGCTGTCCGTCGTGGTGGCCTACGAGCTGGTGCGGCGCTACCGGGTCCGGCTCGAGCAGCGTGAAGTCGGCAAGGCCCTCGGCACGATCAAGGTTCCCGAGGTGGTGGGATCATGAGCGGTGGAGGGCTGAGCGTCGGCGTCGAGACCGCCCCGACCCCGCGCAAGCGGCGGATCCGGCCCGGCGCCTACTGGTTGGCCGCACTGGGCGCCATCGCGGTGATCGCGCTGGTGCGCGTGCTCACCGGGGCGACCGACCTGACCTCGCGCGGCACGGTCCAGGCGGCGCTGACCGCGGCCGTGCCGATCGCCCTTGCCGCGCTCGGTGGGCTGTGGTCCGAGCGCGCCGGCGTGGTCAACATCGGCCTCGAGGGCATGATGGTGCTCGGCACCTGGGGCGCCGGGTTCGCCGCGTACCAGTGGGGTCCGTGGGCCGGCGTGTTCTTCGGCCTGGTGCTTGGCACGCTGGCCGGCCTGCTGCACGCGTTGGCGACCGTGACGTTCGGGGTCGACCACATCATCTCCGGTGTGGCGATCAACCTGCTCGCGCCGGGCCTGGCGCTGTTTCTGTCCAAGCTGTACTTCACCAACGCGCCCGGTGGCGGGCAGAAGCAGTCGCCGCCGCTGACCGACGCGCCGCACGTCACCATTCCGCTGCTGTCGCCGGGGTTGCGGTCCGTCGAGGACCGGCACTGGTGGCTGGTGTCCGATGTGGCCGGTCTGCTCGGCGGCCTGGTCACCAGCGTGTCCCTGCTGACGATCATCGCGGCGCTGCTGGTGATCGGGTCGGTGTTCGTGCTGTGGCGAACGCCGTTCGGGCTGCGGCTGCGTTCCTGCGGCGAGGCGCCGGTCGCCGCCGAGTCGCTCGGCGTGAACGTGTACCTGTACAAGTACGCGGCCGTCATCGCGTCCGGCGCGTTCGCCGGGCTTGGCGGGGCGTTCCTGGCGATCAGCTCCAGCCAGTTCCGCGACGGGCAGACCGGTGGCCGCGGCTTCATCGGCCTGGCCGCCATGATCTTCGGCAACTGGCGGCCAGGCGGGCTCGCCGCCGGCGCCGGCTTGTTCGGCTACACCGACGCGATGCAGCTGCGCGGCTCGGACGCCGTGCACGCGCTGCTCCTGTTGCTGGGCATCGCGCTGCTGGTGCTCGCCGTGGTGCAGTTCCTGTCCGGGCACCGGGTGATCGCCGCCGTGGCCGCCGTGCTGGGCATCGGCTTCGCCTGGTGGTTCTTCGCCACCGATGCCCTGCCGCCGGAGCTCGTCGGCGCCGCGCCGTACGTGGTGACCCTGCTGGTGCTCGCCCTTGCGGCGCAGCGCCTGCGCATGCCCAAGGCCGACGGACAGATCTACCGCAGAGGGGAAGGCGGATGACTCAGTCCACTGTGGACTGGAGTGCGTTGCGAACCAAGGCCGTCGAGGCCGCCTGGCAGGCGTACTGCCCGTATTCCGGGCTGCAGGTGGGCGCCGCGGCCCTGGTCGACGACGGCCGGGTCATCGTCGGCTGCAACGTGGAGAACGCTTCCTACGGCCTTGGCCTGTGCGCCGAATGCGTGCTGGCCGGCCAGCTCCGGTTGTCCGGCGGCGGCCGGCTCGTCGCGGTGGCGTGTCGCAGCGGCTCGGCCGAGCTGCTAATGCCGTGCGGGCGGTGCCGGCAGATCATCTACGAGCACGGCGGCCCGGAATGCCTTGTGGACAGTCCACGTGGGCCACTGCCGATGAGCGAGGTGCTCGTGCACGCCTTCGGACCGGCGGATCTGCCGTGACCAGGGAACCTATGTCCGCCGTGGACGTCATCCGGACCAAGCGGGACGGCGGTCGCCTGTCCGACGAGCAGATCGACTGGGTGATCTCCGCGTACACCCGTGGCGTTGTCGCCGACGAGCAGATGTCCGCGCTCGCCATGGCGATCTTCTTCAACGGCATGGACGCCACCGAGACCGCCCGCTGGACCGCCGCCATGGTCGACTCCGGCGAAACCCTGTCGCTGTCGGTGAATCGGCCGACCGTCGACAAGCACTCCACCGGCGGAGTCGGCGACAAGATCACCCTGCCGCTGGCGCCGCTGGTCGCCGCGTGCGGCGCCGCCGTGCCGCAACTGTCCGGCCGCGGGCTCGGCCACACCGGCGGCACCCTGGACAAGCTGGAGTCGATCCCCGGCTGGCGCGCCCAACTGTCCACATCGGAGATCGCCGCCCAGCTCGACACGGTCGGCGCCGTCGTCTGCGCCCCCACCGAGGGCCTCGCCCCCGCCGACCGCAAGCTCTACGCGCTGCGCGACGTCACCGCCACCGTCGACTGCATCCCGCTGATCGCCAGCTCCATCATGAGCAAGAAGATCGCCGAGGGCGCCGACGCCCTGGTCCTCGACGTCAAGACCGGCTCCGGCGCCTTCATGCGCCGCCTCGACGACGCCCGCGGCCTTGCCCGCGCCCTCGTCGACATCGGTGCCGACCGTGGCCTGCGCATCTCCGCCCTGATCACCGACATGTCGGTGCCGCTGGGCCGGGCCGTCGGCAACGCCGTCGAGGTCGCCGAGTCCGTCGATGTCCTCCGCGGCGGCGGCCCACCCGACGTCGTCGAGCTCACCCTCGCCCTCGCCCGCGAGATGCTCGCCCTTGCCGGCCTGTCCGTCGACCCCGCCCCCGTCCTCGCCTCCGGCGCGGCCTACGAGACGTGGTGTGCCATGATCGCCGCCCAGGGCGGCGACCCGCACGCTCCCCTTCCCCGCCCGACCCACACCCACATGGTGTCGGCCCCGACCTCCGGCATCCTCAGCACCCTCGACGCCTTCGCCGTCGGCGTCGCCGCCTGGCGCCTCGGCGCCGGCCGCGCCCGCAAGGAGGATCCCGTTCAACCCGCCGCAGGCATCCTCTGCCACGCCAAACCCGGCGACCGGGTCGACGCCGGCGACCCCCTCCTCGAGCTCCACACGAACACCCCCGACGCCATCCCCGCCGCCCTGGCCGCGCTCGAGGGCGCCTTCACCCTCACCGACACCACCCCGGAGCCGCGCCGCCCGCTCATTATCGAGACGCTTCGTCCCCAACCATGAGCGCGATGAAGGGGGCCTTCCACACGCCCGGTGTGAGGAAGGCCCCCTTCATCGCATTCGCGGGGGACTACGAGTCGGTGTTCAGGTCGGTGTCGTCGCCGTTGTCGTCGGTGCGGGGGGTTTTGGTCTTGGTGGTGCGGCGGCGGGCGCTCTGGCGGGGGAGGGTGGCCGGCGGGCGGGGTGCGGGTGGGGCGCCGCCCATCATGAGCTCGGCGAAGGTGGCCATCGCCTCGTCGAGGTGGCCGCCGATGCGCCGGACGGACTCCTCGTTGGATTTCTGGACCAGGGTGGCGACGGAGTCGGAGTCGGGCTGCTTCGACAGCGTGCCCTCCACTTTGGACAGGCTCTGGTCGATGTGGCCGCCGAGCTCGCTGATCTTGGCGGCGAAGCCGTCCTCGACGACGTCGAGCCGCGTGGTGAGCTCGTCGAGGCGGCCGGTCACCTGCTCCAGCCGCTTCGCAAGGGCTTCGAGGCGCTCGGTGCCGTCGACGGTGTTCTTGGTGTCGTCGAGCGAGTCGGCCAGGCTGCGCCGGGCCTCGTCGATCTTGCCCGTGACCGAGTTCGCGGCCTCGGTCACCGATCGCGCCAGCGCGTCCCTCGCCCCGTCCACCTGGCCGCGCACACCCTCGTTGACCTCGTCGAGCCGGCCGCGCAGGGTGGTCTCGGCCTGCTCGATCCGCTCGCGCACCGGACCGTGCACGGAGCTGGGGAGCATGTCGAGCTTGCCGTCCTGCTTGTCAAGATGGCCGTCCAGCTCGTCGAGCCGGCGGTGGATGTTGGCCAGCTTGTCCTCCAGCCCGTCCATCCGCCCGGCGACGCCCTCGAACCGGCCGGCTACCCCGTCCAGCCGGCCGTCGAGCTGTGCGAACGGTGTCGCCAGCCGGTCCACAATGGACTCGATGGCCCGGCCGATGGCGGCGATCGCCCCGTCCTGCGCGTCGAGCTTGGCCATGGCGTCGTCCAGACGCGCGGCCAGTGCGGTGATCTCGGTCCGATCGGGCATCTCGGAGAGTCGTTTGCGCACCGACCCGATCGACTCCAGCGGCGACAGCCGGGCATGGATCTCGTCGAGCGCGTCGAATATCTGCTGCTGTTCGCTCTCACGTATCTCGGCCGCGCGCACGAGCATGTTGCGCATCCGGTCGAACGACACCGTGGAGTTGTTGTTCTCGTTCACGGAGCTGGCCTTCGTCCTGGGGAGGGGGAGAGTCAACGCAGGGGAGCCTAGCCACTCCCAGAATGCGTCCATACACCACCCGTTAGTTCGTTGCTGGTCCGCACGGAGCCGATTGGGCCGTTTGGAGGATGACCTTCGGGCAAATGCCTTGGCCGTGGGACACCTTACGTGCTCGGTTGGTTACTCGATCGGGTGATCGGTATGTGCCGAGTACCGTTGCTCCATGGTGACCACGCCCCCCGCTCCGGTGACCCCGGAAGCCGTTCGAACCGCTCCCAAGGTGTTACTGCACGATCACCTGGATGGTGGGCTACGTCCACGCACCGTGGTCGAGCTTGCCGAGGCGAGCGGGTATCGCGGGTTGCCGACCACCGACGTCGACGAGCTGGGCGCGTGGTTCCGTGAGTCGGCGGACTCCGGCTCGCTGGTCCGGTACCTGGAGACGTTCGCGCACACCGTCGGCGTCATGCAGGACGCGGATGCGCTCGTTCGAGTGGCCGCCGAGTGCGCCGAGGACCTGGCCGCCGACGGGGTGGTTTACGCGGAGGTGCGGTACGCGCCCGAGCAGCACGGCGAGCGGGGTCTACGGCTCGACGCGGCGGTGGAGGCCGTGCAGGAGGGTTTCCGGATCGGCATGCGACGCGCCGCCGGGGCCGGCCGGCCGATCCGGATCGGCACGCTGCTGTGCGCGATGCGGCAGAACGCCCGGTCCCTGGAGATCGCCGAGCTGGCGGTGCGGTGGCGGGACTCCGGGGTGGTCGGCTTCGACATCGCCGGGCCCGAGGCCGGCTACCCGCCGACCAGGAACCTGGACGCGTTCGAGTACCTGCACCAGCAGAATGCGCACTTCACGATCCACGCCGGCGAGGCGTTCGGCCTGCCGTCCATTTGGGAGGCCATCCAGCACTGCGGCGCCGAGCGGCTCGGCCACGGCGTGCGGATCGTCGACGACATCAAGGTGGCCGAGGACGGCACCATCCACCTGGGACGGTTGGCGGCCTTCGTCCGAGACCGGCGCATCCCGCTTGAGATGTGCCCGTCGTCCAATGTGCAGACCGGCGCTGCCGACTCGATCGCGGATCACCCGATCGGCTTGCTGACGAAGCTCCGCTTCCGGGTGACAGTCAATACTGACAACCGGCTGATGAGCGGATGTACCCAATCCAGTGAGATGTCCGCCCTGGTCGACGCGTTCGGCTACGACTGGACCGACCTGCGATGGTTCACCATCAATGCGATGAAGTCCGCCTTCATCGGCTTCGACGAGCGCCTCGACCTCATCAACAACGTGATCAAGCCCGGCTACGCGGCCCTCCTAGGCGGGTGAAGGTGGCCTCCGCCGAGGAGGCGGGGTAGGAGGGTGGCCTTCAGGTGGCGGGGGTGGGATGAAGGTGGCCTTCGCCTGACGAGTCGGGCGAGGGTGGCCTTCGTTTAGCGGCCTCGAGCTGACGGTGGCCTTCGCATGGCGGGTGGGATGAAGGTGGCTTTCGTGTGGGTGGTTCTGTCCGCGCGAAGTGACCGCGTTTGTCGGTCGGTCGTGACCGCACCGTGTGTGGTGACGAGGTTTGTGTTCGCGGGATGACTGTGGAGGGTTGCGTCTGGATGTGGCGATACCCCGGGCTTACAGCGCGAAGAGCAGAGCGGCGCTGACGAGGTAGACCATCGCGGTGGCGAAGTGGACGCCGAACGCCATGGTTTTTGTGCCGCCGTTGTGCAGGACGACGAACGTGTCGCCGAACGGCGCCACGGCGACGACCAGCATGTACCACGCCGCTGCCGGTGCGCCGGCGAAGGCCAGTAAGGCCAGGCCGACAAGGCCGTAGGTGCTGTCGCGAATGCCCTTGATGGTGAGGTAGGCCCGGTCCTGCTTGGCCGGCACGCCGTATCCGGCCGCCGCCGCCCATGGGACGAACAGAAAGCGGAGCCCGACATAGAGGATCAGCAGGTTGAGGACGATGGCCAGCCCGTAGGCGATGGTGGTTAGCATGACGACTCCTGATGCTAGCAGTGCTAGGAACAGGATCGACGCTAACAGAAGCGTTGGCAGATTGTCTAGCACTGCTAGAATCGCCACATGTCGATTCAATCGCGCCGGGAACGCGAACGCGCCGAGCGGGAGAAACTGATCATCACGGCGGCCCGCGAGCTGGCCGAGGCCGAGGGCTGGGAGGCGGTGACGACCAGGCGACTGGCCGAGCAGGTGGAATACAGCCAACCGGTGCTCTACAGCCACTTCACCGGCAAGGACGCGATCATGACCGCAGTGGCCGTGGAGGGCTTCGCCGACCTGGCCGCCGACCTGGCCGCGGCGCGACGAGACACCGACGACGCGCTGGCGGCCGTCAGCGCCGCCTACCTGTCCTTCGCCGACCGGCGCCCGGCCATCTACGACGCGATGTTCAGCCAGTCTGTCAACCTGCCCTTCGCCACCCCACAGGCTCCGGCCGCCCTGCACGCGGGCTTCAACGAACTGGCCGAGGCGATCCGCCCCCACGCCGGTGATGATGACCTGGGATTGCTGACCGAGCTGTTCTGGGCAGCCCTACACGGCCTGGCCACGCTCACCCGTGGCGGCCGGCTGCCGCACGAGCAGCACGACCGCAGGCTGGGCCTGCTGCTGGCCCGATTCCGGTGAACAACGACCCCGCAACCCTGCCTTCGAGCCGCCTTCCGCCCCGCCACACAAGGAGACTGCCGCGAACACCGACCACCCCGCAGACCCGGTCACACGCGGTCACTCCTCACCAACATTGATCATCCAAATGATCGGCAAGCGCGGTCAAACTCATGAACATCTGCAGTCAGTTCTCGCAGACGAAGCCATGTGGGAGTGGGGGTGAAGGTGGCCTTCGCATAGCGAGGTGGGGCGAGGGTGGCCTTTGTGTTGGCGGTGAGGCGAAGGTGGCCTTTGTGTGGCGGAGTGGGGTGAAGGTGGCCTTCGCGGCGGGCGGGATGAGGGTGCATTCGTGTGGGGGTGGGTGAAGGTGGCCTTCGCGTGGTGAGGAGCTGCCGTTCGGGATAGCGCTTGATGGTGAGTTCGGGGGCCCTGGGGTAGGGCGTGGGAGCCGTCGAGCGGGTCGGCGTAGCGGACTCGGTCAGCATTTGCCGTGGTGGGGTCGCGATTATTGTGCGCGAGGGGTATGCAGTATACAGTATGGCCACGGTGGGTCAACTGTGGCGAGGGTGGGCCGCGTTATGGCTCTGGGGCTGATCAGGAGAGTGGTGCGTTCGGTCGCCCGGGTGTGCGCGGCGGTACGGCGCTACCTGGTCGAACGGCCGCGGGCGGACAGCCTCGATTGGCGGGATTGAGGGGCTGGACATCGGCCACAAGTGGCACCAAGATGGCCATACGGTATGCAGTATGCCGGCTTCCACTGAGGAGTTGAGGACACCGATGGCTCACACGGCCAGGACGATGCCCGAGGGTGGCACTCCCGCCGACGCAGCGGTACCGGCCGACACCCAGCCCGAGTTGATCTCCGGTGGCCACCTGGTGGCCAAGGCGCTCAAGGCAGAGGGCGTCGATGTGATCTTCACCTTGTGCGGCGGGCACATCATCGACATCTACGACGGCTGTGTCGACGAGGGCATCGCGGTGGTCGACGTGCGGCACGAGCAGGTGGCCGCGCATGCGGCGGACGGCTACGCGCGCATCACCGGGCGGCCGGGGGTGGCGGTGGTGACCGCCGGTCCCGGCACCACCGACGCGGTGACCGGGGTGGCCAACGCCCTGCGCGCGGAGAGCCCGATGCTGCTGATCGGTGGCCAGGGAGCGTTGAGCCAGCACAAGATGGGCTCACTGCAGGATCTGCCGCACGTCGACATGATGAGCCCGATCACCAAGTTCGCGGCCTCGGTGCCGGCCACCGAGCGGGTCGCCGACATGGTGTCGATGGCGTTCCGCGAGTGCTACCACGGCGCGCCCGGCCCGTCGTTCCTGGAGATCCCGCGGGACGTGCTGGACGCCAGGGTTCCGGTCGACAAGGCCCGCATACCGCAGGCCGGGCACTACCGCGCGTCCACCCGATCGGCCGGCGACCCGGATGCCGTCGAGCGGTTGGCCGATCTCGTTGCGCACGCGGAGAAACCGTGCGTCCTGCTGGGCAGCCAGGTGTGGAGCTGCCGCGGCACGGACGCGGCCGCCGAGTTCGTCCGGGCGCTCAACGTGCCCGCGTTCATGAACGGGGCCGGGCGCGGCACGCTGCCCCCCGGCGACCCGCACCACCTGCAACTGGCCCGCCGGTACGCGTTCCAGAACGCCGATCTGATCATCATCGTGGGCACGCCGTTCGACTTCCGGATGGGCTACGGGCGCCGGCTGTCGACGAAGGCCACCGTGGTGCAGGTCGATCTCGACTACCGCACGGTCGGCAAGAACCGGGACGTCGACCTCGGCATCGTCGGCGACGCCGGGCTGGTGCTCGCCGCGGTGACCCAGGCGGCGTCGGGCCGGGTGGACAACGGATCGGTGGCGCGCAAGGCGTGGCTGGAGGAGCTGCGCGCGGTCGAGACCCAGGCCTACGACAAGCGCCTGCCCCGGCAGCATTCCGACGCCGTACCGATTGATCCGTACCGGCTGGTGCACGAGATCAACGAGTTTCTCACCCCGGACTCGATCTACATCGGAGACGGCGGGGACATCGTGACGTTCTCCGGTCAGGTGATCCAGCCGAAGTCACCGGGTCACTGGATGGATCCCGGTCCACTAGGGACACTCGGAGTCGGTGTCCCGTTCGCGATGGCGGCCAAGTACGCCCGACCGGACAAGGAGGTCGTCTGCCTGTTCGGCGACGGCGCGTTCAGCCTCACCGGCTGGGACTTCGAGACGCTGGTGCGGTTCGACCTGCCGTTCGTCGGGATCGTCGGCAACAACTCGTCGATGAACCAGATCCGCTACGGGCAGATCCAGAAGTACGGCGAGGCGCGCGGCCGGGTCGGGAACACGCTCGGCGACGTGCGCTTCGACGAGTTCGCGCGGATGCTCGGCGGCTACGGCGAGGAGGTGCGCGACCCGGCCGGCATCCGCCCTGCGCTCGAGCGCGCCCGCGAGTCCGGCAAGCCGTCGCTGATCAACGTGTGGGTGGATCCCGAGGTCTACGCGCCGGGAACCATGAACCAGACCATGTACAAGTGAGGGGAGGCGCGCTATGGGCAAAGCACTCGACGGCGTTCGCGTTCTCGACATGACCCACGTGCAGTCCGGGCCCTCGTGTACGCAGATTCTGGCGTGGCTCGGGGCGGACGTGGTCAAGCTGGAGGCGCCGACCGGTGACATCACCCGCAGGCAGCTCCGCGATCTGCCCGATGTGGACAGCCTGTACTTCACGATGCTGAACTGCAACAAGCGCAGTATCACGCTGAACATGAAGAGCGACAGGGGAAAGCAGCTGTTCACCGACCTGCTGCCGCGATTCGACATCCTGGTTGAGAACTTCGGGCCGGGCGCGGTCGATCGGATGGGTTTCAGCTGGGAGCGGCTACAGGAGATCAACCCGAGGCTGATCTACGCCTCCATCAAGGGGTTCGGCGAGGGCCCGTACAAGTACTTCAAGGCCTACGAGGTGGTCGCGCAGGCGATGGGCGGCTCGATGAGCACCACCGGGTTCGAGGACGGACCACCGCTGGCGACCGGGGCGCAGATCGGCGACTCCGGAACCGGCATCCATGTCGTGGCCGGCATCCTCGCCGCCCTGTACCAGCGCGAGCACACCGGCAGGGGCCAGCGGGTCACGGTCGCGATGCAGCACGCGGTGCTCAACCTGTGCCGGGTCAAGCTGCGCGACCAGCAACGGCTGGCGCACGGCCCGCTGTCCGAGTACCCGAACAAGGAGTTCGGCGACGAGGTTCCGCGGTCGGCCAATGCGTCGGGCGGCGGACAGCCGGGCTGGGCGATCAAATGCGCGCCCGGCGGTCCCAACGACTACGTCTACATCATCGTGCAGCCGGTCGGCTGGGAGCCGATCGCCAAGCTGATCGGCAAGCCGGAGCTCGTCGACGATCCGGAGTGGAGCACGCCGGAGGCCCGGCTGTCCAAGTTGGACAAGATGTTCCAGATGATCGAGGAGTGGTCGATCGGGCACGGCAAGTGGGACGTGCTGGCACAGCTCACCGAGCACAACATCCCGTGCGGTCCCATCCTGTCCACCAAGGAGATCATCGAGGACGCCTCGCTGGCGGACAACGAGATGGTGGTCCGGGTCGACCATCCGGAGCGGGGTGAGTTCATCACGGTCGGCTGCCCGATCAAGCTCTCCGACTCACCGGTCGACGTCGAGCGCTCGCCGCTGCTCGGCGAGCACAACGACGACATCTACGTCCGCGAGTTGGGCCTGGCCAGCCCCGAACTCGCCGAGCTCAAGGTGAATGGAGTGATCTGAGACGATGGTCGCGTCCGTCAGGGAGATCCTGGACAAGGTCCGGGCGGAGGGCCGCACCGCGCTGACCGCACCCGAGGGCAAGCAGATCTGTGACGCCTACGGGATTCCCACGCCGCGCGAGGGCCTGGCGACCACGGCGGCCGAGGCCGTCGCGCTGGCAAAAGAGATCGGCTTCCCGGTCGCGCTGAAGATCGTGTCACCGCACATCTTGCACAAGACCGAGGCGGGCGGCGTGCTGGTCGGGGTGGCCGACGAGGACGCCGTCGCCAGGGGGTTCGACACGATCGTCGCCGACGCCACGGCCTACGACCCGTCGGCGGAGATCACCGGCGTGCAGGTCCAGCAGATGCTCACCGGCGGCCAGGAGGTGATCATCGGCGCCACCACCGATCCCACGTTCGGCAAGGTCGTCGCGTTCGGGCTCGGCGGAATCCTGGTCGAGGTGCTCAAGGACGTGACGTTCCGGCTGGCGCCGGTGACCGCAGACGAGGCACGGTCCATGTTGGACGGCATCGGCGCGGCCGAGGTGCTGCGCGGAGCCCGTGGGGCCGAGCCGGTCGACGCCGGCGCGCTGGCGAACGTGATCGAGCGGGTTGCCGCTCTGGTCACGGACTTCCCTGAGATCACCGAGTTCGACCTGAACCCGGTGTTCGCCACGGCCGGCGGCGCCACCGCGGCGGACGTCCGGATCCTGGTCGATCCCGGCAAGGTCACCGACCCGGTCCGGCCGTCCCGGGAGGAGATCCTGCGGGTGATGGACCGCATGATGAACCCGAGGGCCGTGGCGGTGATCGGAGCGTCCGCGGAGCCGGGCAAGATCGGCAACTCGGTGATGAAGAACCTCATCAACGGCGGCTACAAGGGGGAGATCTACCCGATCAACCCGAAGGCGGACGAGATTCTCGGCCGGGCGGCCTACCCGTCGATCGGCGAGGTGCCGGGCGAGGTGGACGTCGCGGTGTTCGCCATCCCGGCCAAGTTCGTGGCCGGGGCGCTCGAGGAGTGCGGTGCCAAGGGCGTGCCGCTGGCGGTGCTGATCCCGTCCGGGTTCGCCGAGACCGGCAACGTGGAGCTGCAGCGCGAGGTCGTCGCCGTGGCTCGCAAGCACGGGATCCGCTTGGTGGGTCCGAACATCTACGGCTACTACTACACGCCGAGCAACCTGTGCGCCACGTTCTGCACCCCGTACGACGTCCGCGGCGGCGTGGCGCTGACCTCGCAGAGCGGCGGCATCGGCATGGCCATCCTGGGCTTCAGCCGGACCACGAAGATGGGCGTGTCGGCGATCGTCGGGCTGGGCAACAAGTCCGATGTGGACGAAGACGATCTGCTGACGTTCTTCGAGCAGGACGACAACACGCAGTGCGTCGCGATGCACCTGGAGGATCTCAAGGACGGCAGGGCCTTCGTGGACGCGGCCCGGCGGATCACGAAGAAGAAGCCGGTGGTCGTGCTGAAGGCCGGCCGCACCGCGATGGGTGCGCGAGCGGCCAGCTCGCACACCGGCGCGCTGGCCGGTGACGACAAGGTCTACGACGACGTGCTGCGCCAGGCGGGCGTGATCCGCGCGCCCGGCCTGCACGACATGCTGGAGTACGCGCGTGGGCTCCCGCTGTTGCCGACGCCGCGGGGGGAGAACGTCGTGATCATCACCGGCGCCGGCGGGTCGGGCGTGCTGCTGTCGGACGCCTGCGTCGAGTCCGAGCTGTCCTTGATGGACATTCCGCCGGACCTGGATGAGGCGTTCCGCCGGTTCATCCCGCCGTTCGGCGCCGCCGGCAACCCGATCGACATCACCGGGGGCGAGCCGCCGGCCACGTACGAGGCGACCATCCGGCTGGGCCTTGAGGATCCGCGCATCCACGCGCTGATCCTCGGCTACTGGCACACCATCGTCACGCCCCCGATGGTATTCGCGGAGCTGACCGCGCGGGTCGTCGAGGAGGCAAGGGCCAACGGCATCGACAAGCCGGTGGTCGCGTCGCTGGCCGGGGACACGGAGGTGGAGCGGGCCAGCGAGTACCTGTTCGACCACCGGATCGTGGCCTATCCGTACACCACCGAGCGTCCGGTCGCGGTGCTCGGCGCCAAGTACCGGTGGGCACGGGCCGCCGGTCTGATCGGGGGTTGAGTGTAAGCAGGCGGGGGATATTCCTCAGGGAGGTCCAATGGTGGATTCTCATCACGTCCCTACCGCAGACGCACGCTCCGGTGTGGACGAAACCGAACGGGTATGGCGGGCCGGCGGGCTGGAACCCATGCCGATCCGGAAGCTACCCGAGGCCCCGCCCTCGATCCACCTCCTCGGCCCGACCGTCTTCCTGGTCGCGCTCGGTGTGGGCATGGGCGAGTCCTACATGTGGCCCCGGCTGGTGCTGGTGTTCGGCCCGGAGATCAGGTGGCTGTTCCTGATCGGCGTCACCCTGCAGGCGGTGGTCATGCTGGAGATGGCGCGGTACGCCATGGCCACCGGGGAGAGCATCTTCACCGGTGCGGCAAGGGTTTTCAAACCCATCATGTGGTTCTTCTTCATCGCGGCCATCCTGGTCTACATCTGGCCGGGTCACCTGTCGGCCGGAGCCGGCGCCTTCGAGGAGATCACCGGCATACCGTGGACAGTGACCGCGTGCGTTGTGCTGATCCTGATCGGGATCGTGTTCAGCCTCCTCAAGGTCATCTACAACGTGCTGCAGAACGTGCTGGCCATCCTGATCGGCGTTCTCGTCATCGGCACGTCGATCATCGCCTCGCTCGTCGGCAGCTGGGCGGACCTGTGGGCCACGATCGAGGGGATGTTCCACTTCGGATACTTCCCGAGCGAGGCGATGTCCGCGGCCTGGTTCCCGATCATCGTCGGGTCGATCGCGTTCGCCGGCCCGTCCGGCATGCAGCAGATGTGGTACACGCTGCAGCTGCGGGAAAGCGGCGCGGGCATGGGCGCGTACGTGCCGCAGGTCCGCGGGCTGGCGCACGCGGCCGGGGAGGAGAAGATGCCCGCGCGCGGCTTCATGTTCGACACCAGCGATCCCGAGGAGATGAGCAAGTGGCGGGGCTGGCGGCGCTGGGTGACCTGGGATGCGCTGCTGCTGTTCTGGGGCATCACGATGCTGGTGACGATCTCGTTCACCGTGCTCGCCCAGGCCGCGGCCAGGGAGAACCCGAACGTGCGGGAGCTGATCGAGAGCGGTGACCGGGACGCGGCGCTCAGCGCGATGTCGGACTCCTTCGCCGTCCTCGGCGGCTCGTTCATGGGCGGGCTGTTCTTCGGCTTCATCGCGTTGATCGGGCTGAACGCCACGCTCGGTCTGTTCGACTCCTTCTCCAAGGGGCAGGCGGACATGACCTACTTCCACGTGCCCGGCGCCCGCCGGTTCAAGCTGTCGCACCTGTACGCGGGCTTCCTGTGGGGCGTGATCACGTTCGGCATTCTCATCCTGCTGTTCGGGCCGGTCGACGGTCCCACGAACGTGCTGGACATCCTGGCGTTCCTGTCCACTTTCGCCATGGGCGCCTACTGCATCGTGCTGCTGCTGGTGAACAACCGGATGCTGCCCAAACCCATCCGGCCGAAGCTGTGGACGAACCTGGTGATCGGGTTCGGCGCGGTCTTCTATCTCGGCATGCTGCTGTACAGCCTGTTCCGGTTCGGCGTGGTCGTGAGCTGACATGGAGCGCGCACGGGCTCGAAGCCTGGCGGAGGTGGCACTACCCGGCTTCGCCGTCGGGCTGCTGGCGGGAGTGGTAGCCGGTGGGTTGGCCGTCGTCGTCGGTCAACCCACCGACTGGGCGGCGGTCACCGCGCTCACGCTCGGGCTGCCGCTCGCCCTCCTCGGCGGGGGCTACGGGTTGCTGATCGCGTTCGGCAGGGTGCGGCTCGGCGGCTTCGCGCCGGCCGCGCTGTACTGGCTGATCGGCTTCCCGCTGTCCAGGCTGCTGCAGGAGATGCTCACCGGTGTGGTGCTGGCCGGCCGGCCCCGCATTCCGCCCGACCTGCTGGGTTTCCTTGCCTACCAAGGGCTGGTGAGCGCGGGCTTCGCGATCGGCTTCCTGTGGCTGCACGAGCGGCTCGCCCCGCGCTGGTGGCTGCGGGTGGCCGAGCACAACCAGCTGGCCGCCGATGTCTTCGCGCGCTACGCCGAGCACTCCAGGGCGCTATCGGAGGCGAAGCGGGTCCGCAGGCGGTAACGCGACGCGCCACTACTACCGAGAGGCGATGATGAACCTTCCCGGCTGGGTCTGGCTTGTCACCGTGGCCGGTCTGAGTGTCGTGATCATGCTGGATTTCTACATAGTGGCACGGAATCCGCGCCAGCCGTCGATGCGAGAGTGTCTCGGCTGGGTGTCCTGCTACGTGCTGATGGCCGCGGTGTTCGGCCTTGGCGTGCTGGCGTTCGCCGGGCCGCGGTACGGCGGCGAGTTCTTCGCCGGCTGGATCACCGAGTACTCGCTGTCGGTGGACAACCTGTTCGTGTTCGTGCTCATCATGAGCTCGTTCGCCGTGCCGAGGGCCAAGCAGCAGACGGTGCTGTCGATCGGCATCATCCTGGCGTTGGCCCTGCGCGGTGTGTTCATCGCGGTCGGCGCCGAGGCCGTGGCCCGGTTCGACTGGCTGTTCTACGTGTTCGGCGCGTTTCTGCTCTACACCGCGTGGAAGCTGCTGCGCCACAAGGACCCCGAGGACGAGGAGTTCCGGGAGAACCTCGTGGTGCGGCTGGTCCGGCGGCGCGGCGGGCGGTGGATCACCCCGATGCTGGTCGTGATGGTCGCCATCGGCACCACCGACCTGCTGTTCGCGCTCGACTCCATCCCGGCCATCTTCGGCCTCACCCGGGAGCCCTATCTGGTCTTCACCGCCAACGCGTTCGCGCTGATGGGGTTGCGCCAGCTGTTCTTCCTGATCGGCGGCCTGCTCGACCGGTTGACGTACCTGAACACCGGCCTGGCCGTCGTGCTCGCCTTCATCGGGGTCAAGCTGATCGTGGAGACCCTGCATCAGGACGGGGTGAGCCGGGCGCCGGAGATCCCGATCCTGATCTCTCTCGCCGTGATCGTCGGCACGCTCGTGCTCACCGGCGTCACCAGCCTGATCGCCGCCCGCCACCGGAAGCCGAGCGAGGAACCGGTGCTGAGCAAGGGAGCGTGATGACGGAGGCGGTTCGACTGGACCAGGTCTACAAGGCGTTCGTGCCGAGCGGCCGGGCGGCCGAGCCGTTGCTCGCGCTGGAGGATGTCACGCTGGCCGCCCACCCGGGGGAGTTCATCGGCCTGATCGGACCGTCGGGCTGCGGCAAGTCCACCGTGCTCAACCTGCTCGCCGGGCTGATCCGACCGTCGGCGGGGCAGGTGTACCACCTTGGCAAGCCGGTCCGCGGCATCAACGACCGGATCGGCTACATCACCCAGGACGACAACCTCCTGCCCTGGCGGTCGATGCGCGCGAATGTCGAGTTCGGACTCGAGTTGCGCGGCGTCGGCAAGCGTGAGCGGCGGGAGCGCGCCAGGGAGCTCATCGAGCTGGTCGGCCTCTCCGGATTCGAGAACCACTACCCGCACGAGCTGTCGGGCGGCATGCGCAAGCGCGCCAGCATCGTCCGCACGCTGGTGTATGACAGTCCGGTGGTGCTCATGGACGAGCCGTTCGGCCCGCTGGACGCCCAGACCAGGGTCATCCTCCAGGACGAGCTGCTCAAGCTATGGGACCTGCGCCGCCCGGCCGTCCTGTTCGTCACCCACGACCTGGTCGAGGCGATCGCGCTCAGCGATCGCATCCTGACGTTCACCGGTCGGCCGGGCCGGATCAAGCGCGAGCACGTGGTCGACCTGCCGCGGCCGCGGGACGTCTACCGCATCCACGAGCTGGACCGGTTCAAGGAGCTGTACGACGCGCTCTGGACCGACATCCGCGAGGAGATCGCGGCGGCCAACGAGGGCGTCTCGTCATGAGCGGAGCTTGCGGAGCGAACCATTCGACACTCCTGCGTCTTGGAGGAACGAGAAGACGCAGGCTTGGCGGAGCTTGCGGAGCGAACTATTCGGTACTCCTGCGTCTTGGAGGAACGAGAAGACGCAGGCTTGGCGGAGCTTGCGGAGCGCATCATCGAACACTGCCCTGCCGCCGAGGAACGAGGCGGCGGGCTCGCCGGCACCGAGCTTGCGAGGTGACGGTATGAGTGTCCTTTCCAGACAGTCGGGCGAGGTCCGCCCCGCGGGTCCGCGCACCGGCGCGGTGCTGGCGGCCGACGTCCGCCGGGCCCGCCTGGCCGCCCGGCGCGAGCGGATCACCGTCTACGGCGGCATTCCCGCCTTCGGCGCGCTGCTGCTGATCCTCTGGGAGTTCGGCATCGGGCACCTGATCGACCAGCGCTACGTGAGCCGCCCGTCGGAGATCGCCGCCAGGCTCGCCGGCCTCGTCGTGGACGGCTCGCTGGCCCGGCACGTGTCCACCACGATGACCGAAGCCGGCCTCGGCTACCTCCTCGGTGTCGCAATCGGACTCGCCGCGGCCATCACGCTGGTGGCGCTTCCGGTGCTCGACGAGGTGGTGGCCCCGTTCATCGCCGCGTTCTACTCGATCCCCAAGATCGCGCTGGCGCCCCTGTTCATCATGTGGTTCGGCCTGGGCACGACGCCGAAGATTCTGCTCGCCGCGTTGATGGTGTTCCTCATCGTGCTGGTGAACACGGTCGCCGGCGTCCGGTCCATCAGCCCGGGCCTGATCGACGTCTCCCGGGTCATGGGCGCCGGCGGGCTCACCCTGGTGCGCAAGGTGGTGCTGCCCGGCGCCGCGCCGGCGGTCGTCGCGAGCATCCGGCTGACCTTCTCGCGGGCCATGGTCGGCGCGGTGCTCGGCGAGTTCATCGCGGCGACCCAAGGGCTCGGCTTCCTGATCGTCCGGGCGTCCCGTCAATTCGACACCGCGACCATGTACGCCGGGATCGTGGTCGTGGCCGCGCTCGTGATGGCGGTCAACGGCGTGGTGCGGCTGATCGAGGCCTGGGCGATGCCCTGGAGCACCGGGCAGGTGCACGGATGAACGCCGCCGATGTGCTCCGCACCGAACGCCGCCGGGCCGTCCGGCACCGCCGGACCCGCCGGGTTCTGGTGCTGCTGAGCCGGATCGGTCTCGTCGGCCTGCTGATCCTGGCCTGGGACGCGGCATCCGGCACGCTGGTGCGCCCGTTCTTCGTCAGCACCCCCGAGGCGGTCGGCAGGCAACTGGCGTTGTGGCTGGGTTCCAGCGACTTCTGGTTCCACGCCCACTTCACGCTGACCTCCGCCGCGCTCGGCTTCGTCGCCGGTGCGGTCGTGGCGATCGCGCTCGCCTGGCCGCTGGCCCTGCACCGGGCCGCGTACCGGATCATCGAGCCGTACTTCCTGATGGCCTACTCCGTGCCCGCGGTGGCGCTCGGCCCGGTCTTCATCCTCTGGTTCGGCATCGGCCTGCTGCCCAAGATCCTGCTCGCCGCCTACTTCGTGTTCTTCGTCGTGTTCATCAACGCGGCCGAGGGGATCCGGCAGGTGCCGAGAGGACTGCTCGAGGTGAGCAAGGTGATGGGCGCGTCGAACTGGCAGCTGCTTCGCCTGATCATGCTCCCCAGCGCCCTGCCGTACATCCTGGCCGCCCTGCGGGTCACGCTTCCCGCGGCCATGATCGGCGCCGTGGTCGGCGAGTTCATCGCGTCGAACCGCGGGATCGGCTACCTCACCCGGGCTGCCGCCGGCCGCTACCAGACCGCGGGCGTGATCGCCGGGACGATCGTGCTCGCCGCGATCGTGCTGCTGCTGAGCGTCGCGCTGCGCCCGCTGTCCCGCGCGCTGCGCTGGCAGCCCGACGTCAAGCTGCGCGGCGGCGCGGCCACCTAGTTGGGAGGACAGATGCGAATCAGGAGCGGTGTCGCGGCGTTCGCTGTGCTCGCCCTCGCCATGGCGGGATGCGGCGGTGACTCGGACGCCGGTGGTGCGAGCGGGACGACGACGATCAAGGTTGTCTCGGCCCCGAACGTGTTCCTCGCCGCGCTCTACGTCGCGCGGGACGACGGGCTGTTCGCCAAGGAGGGCCTGACCGTCGAGATCGTCCAGGTGGAGTCCGGAAACGACAGCATCGCCGGCCTCGCCTCCGGGGACGCGCAGTTCGCCGACGTCGGCTTCGAGGACCTCGTGGAGATGCGCGAGCAGGGCGACGACTCGATCGTGATCGTGCACGACATCCTGGACCGGGTCACGCTGACCCTGGTGATGCGCAAGGAGATCGCCGCGAGCAAGGGCGTGACCGAGCAGTCGCCGTTGGCCGATCGGCTCCGGGCGCTGCGCGGGCTCAAGATCGGCATCACCTCGCCGGGCGCGCCGACCGACACCTACATGCGCTACTACCTGCGTTCGGTGGGGCTGAACCCGGACCGCGACGTCGAGATCATCCCGGTCGGCGGCGCCTCGTCCCTGCTGGCGGCGCTGAAGAACGGCCAGATCGACGCCTACCATCTGTCCCCGCCGACGCCCTACGTGGCGGCCGAGCAGGGTTTCGGCACCGTGCTCATCGACGGGCCCAAGGGCGGCGTCCCCGATCTGGACAACTTTGCCTACACCGCATGGGCCACACCGCGGCAGTGGGCGGATGCCAACCCGGACAAGGTGTCCGCGTTCAGCCGGGCGCTCAACGCCGCCACGGCGAAGGTCAAGAGCGACCCGGAGGCCGTCGTCGACCAGATCCTCGACGACCTCGGCAGCGACCAGCGCGCGGCGATCCAGCGCACCGTCACGGGGATGAGCTCCGCCCTGTCCGACAACGGTTGCCTCGACGCGGCGACCGTGACCAGGACGCTGGACAAGATGTTCGAGCTCAAGATCTTCGAGGAGCGGGCCGACCCCGCCGAGGGTGCACTGTGGACGAACAAGTACAACAGCTGCTGAGAGGATGGGACGTATGCGAATCGTCAGGTACGCCCATGGCAACGAGCCACGGTGGGGTGTGCTCGGGGACGACGACAAGGTCCACGCCGCCGAGGGCGAGCCATGGCGCGACCTGCGTGCCGGCCCGGTGGTCGGTGCGCCGGGCGAGGTGCGGCTGCTGGCGCCGGTGACGCCGAGCAAGATCGTCTGCGTCGGGCGCAACTACGCCGACCACGCCGCCGAGCTCGGCAATCCCGTTCCCGAGGAGCCGCTCATCTTCCTCAAGCCGCCGTCGGCGATCGTCGGTCCGGCCGACGAGATCGTCCACCCGGCCCGGTCGCGGCGGGTGGACCCGGAAGCCGAGCTGGTCGTGGTGATCGGCCGCTCCGGCCGGCGGATTCCCGCCGCCGAGGCGATGTCCGTCGTCGGCGGCTACACCTGCGGCAACGACGTGACGGCCAGGGACCTGCAGAAGAGCGATCCACAATGGACGCGGGGCAAGGGGTTCGACACGTTCTGCCCGCTGGGTCCGTGGATCGACACGGAGTTCGACCCGTCCGACGTCCGGGTCACCTGCACGGTCAACGGCGAGGTCCGGCAGGACGGCCGAACCCGCGACTTCCTCTTCGACATCCCGACGGTCATCGCCTACGTGTCCGACTTCGCCCGCCTCGAGCCGGGCGACGTCATCATGACCGGCACCCCGCCCGGCGTGCGCCCGGTCGCGGTCGGCGACACGATCACCGTTGCGGTGGAAGGGCTTGGCGAGCTGACGAACACCGTCGTGGCCGACGGTTAGTCAGGACGCGATGCGCTGCTCCTCGTCGGCCCGGCGGCGCAGGAACGCCTCGACCTCGGCGGTGGGCTGCTGGTTCGCCTTCTCCATGGCGACCGCCAGTGCCAGGCCGAGGGTGCGGCCGTCGGCGTTGATGCCGCGCGGATCGCGCCGAACATAGTCCAGGATCGTCTGCCAGGTACGCATTTTCTATCACCTCCTGTGCTGGGGCGTCATCAGGTTGCCGGCCACCGCTCGAGCGGGGCCGCAGATCTGCAAGAGGCTCAGTTGCGACGCCGGCGCCGGGACAGCGCGAGCACCTGTGGCTGCTCCGCGGCTTCGCCTTCCTTGTCCCGCTGCTCGAGATAGGACTGACGGGTGCGCTCGGTGTGCTCGCGCATGATCCGCTCGGCCAGCGGCGCGTCGCCCTTCTCGATGGCGTCGATCAGCTTCTCGTGCTCCGCCCAGGAGCGCTTGCCGCGCTGCCGGGCGACCGGCGTGTAGTACCACTGCACCCGGCGATCGACCTGGGTGGCGAAGTCGAGCAGCACCTTGTTGCCGGACAGCTCGGTGACGCAGCGGTGCAGGGCCGCGTTGGCGGCCACCATGCCGTCGATGTCGTCACTGTCCAGCGCGTCGATGCCCTGCTGCCACAGCTCCCGCAGCCGCGCGACGCCGGCGCCGTCGGTGTTCAGTGCGGCGAGCCGGGCGGCCTCGGCCTCCAGCAGCGTCCGCACGGCGAGCAGCTGGTCGGCCTCCTCGTGTGTGGGCGCGTGCACGAACGCCCCGTAGCCCGGCCGCAGGTCGACCCAGCCCTCGTTGTTGAGCCACTGCAGGGCCTCGCGCACCGGCTGCCGCGAGACACCGAGGATCTCCGCCAGCTCGCTCTCCACCAGGTGCTGGCCGGGAGCGAGACGCCGCGAGATGATCAGGTCCTGCATGGCCTGGTAGACGCGCTCCCGGAGAGGAACCGGGCGGTCGATCCGGCGAGCCGCCAGGTCCTTCGGCAACTCGGTCGGCTGCATGGTGTCTCCAACGGTGAGGTGGGGCGACGGCGACCGTGCGCGATCTTCGTCGACTGCCTACAGCATACAATGAGCGAGCGGCCGGCTCGGCGTGAACGCACTCACAGCGGTCATCCTGCCAGGTGAGGCCGGGTGGCCGGGCCGGGAAGGACCGGTGTGCGACCGGGTTGCCGCAGCCGCTGGCACAGCGCCGCCGATCCGAGGGCGAGGGCCCCGGCCACCAGGAAGACCGGGCCGAAGCCCCACGCGGGCGTCGCCAGCGCGGCCAGCCCGACTCCGAGCACCCCGCCGAACGCCTTGGCGCTGTAGACCACCCCGTGCGTCTCCAGCGCGCTGCGCTCCCCGAAGTACTCCCGCGCCAGGCTGGCGAACAGCGGGTAGAACGCCCCGCCACCTGCGCCCGCGACCAGGGCCGACACCACGAGCAGCGCGGTGGATCCGGACGTGGCCGCCCCGGCGAAGCAGACCTGGCCGGCGCCGAGCAGGGTCAGCACCAGCCCGAGCGTGCGCACCCGCCCGACCCGCTCGGACAGCCGGATCGCCAGCGCCCGCCCGCCGCCGTTCATGCCGAGCAGCAGCCCCGTGCACACCGCGACCACCGCGACACCGGCGTCAAGGCGGTCCCCGAGCAGGGCCAGGAACGTCACGTCGAACAGCGACACGGCGCTGGCGCAGAACACGATGGCGTACATCAGCGTCAGCACCCCGGTGTGCACGGCCTCGCCCGCGGAGTACTGCCGCACGGCGCGCGGCTCGCGCACCGCCCACTCGCGCGGGTCGAGGTGCGGCGGCCACCAGTCCGCAGGCGGGTCGCGCACCAGCAGCCCGGCCGCGGCCACCACCGACCCGATGAGCACCGCCGCGACATCCAGCGCGACCGGCAGCGGGGCGAGCAGGAACGCGACCGCGAACGGCACCGACCCGTACGCGAAGGCCCCGGTCACGACGCTGACCTTGCCGGCGGCCCGCTCCGGGTACCACTTGGCCACGGTCGACGTGCACGTGGCGTAGACCAGTCCGGCGCCCGTCCCGCTCAGCACCGAATACCCGAGCAGCGCAACGACTCCCGACCCGTGCGCGAGCGCGAACGGCCCGAGCGCCACCAGCCCGGCGCCCGTGATCATCGTGGCCCGCGGCCCGATCCGCCCGCGCTCACGCAGGAACGCCGCCGGAAACCCGGCCCCGGCCTGGAACACCGTCCACAGCGCGAGCAGCCACAGCAGGCCGGCCAGCGACCATCCCCTGGCGAGCAGTTGCGGGACGAGCGAGCCGAACCCGTACTGGAGCACCCCGATCGCCGCCATCGCCGCCCAGGACGTCCACAGCATCCAGTGCCGCGGGCGCCCGGTGAGCTCCTCGGCGTCGGGCCCGACCCGATAGGTCCGGCCAAGGAAATCGAGCACGCCCGAGGTCCCCATCGCACCTCCGACCCGTAGGCTGCCACCTTCCATACTGCATACAGTCTACAACCGCAGGTCAACCGACGTGAGTCTTTCTGGGGCTATAACCCACGAAAGACTCACGACCCCTCAGTGCGTGCGCAGCCGGTCCTCGAATCCTCGAACCAGCGCCTTCCACGCCTCCACCTCGGTGTCGAACGGCGGGCTGGGGGCCAGCCTGGTCGGGTCGGGGCGGAGGATGAACGACACCAGCCAGCCCAGGCTCTCCGACTGGGACAGCGCCTCCGCGACGGACTTGTCGCCGGCCCAGTCGGCCGCGTCGGTGAGCAGCTCGACGGCGAGGTCGAGCTGGACGGGATCGACGGTGTCGGGCCCGCCGGACAGGTCCTCGTCGAGATCCTGCAACACGTAGGTGTTGTCGAGGTCGACCTCGATCGTCAGGCTGCCGTCCGTGGCCTTGACGGCGACTTCGTCCCAAGTGGACACCTCGGCCAGATCGTTGCCGTTCTCAGGCGGGTGCGCGAGGTACCGCGCCAAGGCGCGCGGTGAGGAGAACACGTCGATCTGCCCGTCGGAGCCGAGGAACACCGGCTCGTCGTCGAGGTAGCAGCGCAGCGTGTAGTACTCCGAGCCGCCGGTGATGATCTTGATCGGATCGATCCCCACCTCGGCCCAGAACCCGACCGGCTTCGACTCCTCCTCCTCGGTGTCCTCTTCGGACACCTCGCCGTCCACTGTGTCTACTTCGGACTCCTCGACGTCCTCGTCGATGTCCTCCGCGTCCTCGGCGTCCAGCGCGCTCGCCGACTCCTCGGACTCGGCCTTGAACGCGGCCAGCTCGTCGGTGGTCTGGTCGAGCATGGCGGCGTCCACCTCGGGAACGGTGACGAGCGAGTCGAGGGCGTCGAGGACCTCGTCCCAGCGCTCGGAGATCGTCTCCGCCAGGTCGGTCCACAGCCGCTCGCCCTCGCGACCGGTGAACGGGTAGGTCCCCTGCGCCAGCAGCTGGAAACCGTCGGCGGCGCCCAGCACCTCGTGCACCTCGTCGAGCTCGCAGACGTCGGCCAGCGAGCGGACGATCGCCACGATGTCGGCCAGCTCGCCGACGGTCCAGGTGTCCGGCTCCTCCGCGACCAGCTCCGGCACCCCGACCAGGTCGTACTGGTGCGTCTCGTCCGGAATCAGCTCGGCGACGGCCAGTCCCGGCACCACGTCCCAGGCCGGGTGGTCGATCAGGTCGTGCTCCTCGGCGGTGCGGACGAACGCGGCGAGGTGGGCGGCGTCCGGGAACGCGTAGAGATCGTCCTCGTGCCCGAGGAACGCCTCCCATTCCTCACCGTCCTCGCGCCAGCGCGGCGCCCACAGCGTGACGAGATCGCCCTGGGGCAGTCCGAGCTCGATCGGAACGATGTCCTGAGCCATTGGAGGTCCTCCTGGTGAGCGCACCAAACGACGGAAGCCTACGGGGTGGAGGTGAGATCAGAGATTACCGGTCGGACCGAAGCGAAGACACGTCGAATGCCAGCGGGTCGTCCGGATCGAAATCATCGGCCGGGGTTGCCGAATCGGTCGCCTCGCCCGGAGCCGGCGCCGCGGGGGCGGTCGGCGCCGTGTCCCAGCCAGCGGCTCTGGCCGGTGACGGTCCGATCAGCGCCTCCAGCTCCGCGGTCGCGTTGTCGCCGAGAACCAGGGCGAGCTCGTTGAAGCACCGCTGCTTGGCGAAGTCGGTCGCCAGCCGGGCCGCCTCGATGATCATCCGGCCGAGCTCGCGGCCCCCGAACGACATCGCGGCCGGGTGCAGCGTGAGCGCGCGCAGCTCTCCGCTCGCGTTCGTGGTGGCCTGCACGAGACGGCGCTGGTCCATCGCGACGCCCGTGGTACCGGCGATGATCTCCGGCAGCCGGTCGCTCGCCGCCCGGCGCTGCTCGGCCCGTGCGACCAGCTCCTCGGTGCGCGGTTCGGTCACTGCTGCCTCCGGATCATGTCCAGCACGTCCACGTCGGCGTCCTCGGCCTCCGCGGCCGGCGCGATGCCCAGCCGGGCGAGGCTGTCGGTGACCTCGCGGTCGACCAGCCCGCGGATCGACCGGTGCAGCTTGGAGTTCGCGTCCCGGGTGGCCCGCTGCGCCAGCTTCACCAGCTCGGCGGCGAGCTGCTCGGGCCGCATGGTCAGCGCCGCGTGCCCGATGTCCAGATCCACCAGCCGGCCGCCCGGCCCGACCGTCACGGTGATCGCGCCGTCCTGGGAGGTGGCGCGCCCGGTGACCGGACCGCTTCGCCGAATCTGCGCCGCGACTCGCGCGCCGGTTTCCCGGATCTTCCGGTCCGCGCGCTCGATCTCGGCGTCGAGGCGGTCGCTGTACTGGCTCATCGAACTGACAAGTTAGCCCGTCGGCCGGTAGAAACCCAGAAACGGCATGCCGATGTTGGACGTCCGGATGGGGTTGATCTGCACCGGATCCCCGGCCTCGATCATCTGTCCGTTGCCGACGACCATGGCCACGTGGCCGTCCCAGACCACCAGGTCGCCGGGCAGCAGCTGGCTGGCGTCCGGGACCGACGCGCCGATCGCCTGCGCGGAGGAGTGCCGCGGGATCTCCAGGCCGGCGTTGCCGTAGGCCCACGAGGTCAGCCCGCTGCAGTCGGTGCCGGCCGGCGGGTTGGAGGCGCCCCAGACGTACGGCGTGCCCAGCGCGCTGATCGCGTTGCGCACGGCCTGCGCGGCGATCTCGTTGGGCGCCTCGGCCGAGCTGCCGTCCGGCAGGTTCACCCCGACGCCGCTGCCCGGCTGGGGCGGGATCGCGACCGGAAGCCGGGGCCCGACCGCGGTGCCGCCACCGCCGCCACCACCCCCACCGCCGCCGCCGGATCCGCCGCCACCGCCACCGCCGGAACCGGAGCCACCCCCGGCGCCCCTGCCGTCGCCGCCGGGCCCGGCCCCGCTGCCGTCGGCGTAGGACGGGGAGGTGGTGCCGACGTCGGCCGGTCCGAGCTGGCCGCCGAGCCCGCCGAGCGAGCCGACGTCGACCGCGGCCATGCCGGTGAGCTGGGCGATCAGCGGAGTGAGCTGGTTGCGGACGCCGTCGAGGGCCTCGCCGGTCTTGGTGGTGTACTCGTCGGCCAGGGCGCGCACGTTGGCGTAGGCGCGCATGGCCCCGCCGTCGTCGCCGTTGGCCGCCGCGGCCGCGGCCGCCTCCAACATCGGCGTCGCCCTGCCGATGAACTCGGTGATCAGCCCGTCGATCGTGCCGCGGCCGGTGGTGACCGCGGTGGTCGCCGTGCTGGCGACCGAGCTGGCCGTGGTGCTGTTGGTGGCCAGGGTGGTCATCGCGGTCTTGACCTTGCCCGTGCGGTCCTGGAACAGCCCGGCCTGCTGCCCGTACCAGCCGCCGAGCGCGGCCCGCACCGCGCCGTCGTGCCGGCCGTCGATCTCGGTCAGCGCGGTGCTTGCCTGCCGGAACGCGTCGGCCGCGCTGGTCCCGCTGCCGGTGTCGCCGTCCAACTTGGCGCGGTGGTCGCGCATCGGCGCGACGTAGCTCTCGATGCTCACGGGTGCACCTCGCAAGCTCGGTGCTGGTGATCCTGTCGCCTCGTCCCTCGGCGAGGGGGAAGCGTTCGATGATTCGCTCCGCAAGCTCCGCCGAGCCTGCGTATCGAATGGTTCGCTCCGCAAGCTCCGCTCATGTCGGCTGCCCCGCCCGCCGCACGTTGGCCGCCGCGTCCTCGTCCTGGTGCTGGTAGCCGGTGAGCCCGGCGCCGACGGCGCCGGCCAGCTCGGCGATCCCGGACGCGGTCGCGGCCACGCCGTCGAGCTGGGCCTGCGCCGCGGTCTTGAACGCCGCGCTGAGCCCCACCTCGGAGCCCAGCTTGCCGAACGCGTCGTCGGGAATCGTGTTGGCGCCGCTCAGGGTCGACGTGCCGACCGAGCGCACCTCCTCGGCGATCCGGCCGGCCGCGGTGCTGTAACCGCGCAGCGCCTCGTCATCGACGTCGACGCGATCCCTCTCGCCCGCCATGGACCCCTCTCCCCATCGTGTGCGCAGACCTGTAGCAAGACTGCCCTATGACGGGGTGTCCGTGCGGGAAGTTCCTCCGATTGGTGGCAGTGCAGCACCCCCGACTCGGGCGGGAAGCTCACACCCCCATCGGGTGCCACACGGTCTTGGTCTCCACGAAGGCGCGCAGCCGGGAGATGTCGGGTTGGCGGGTCCAGTCCGGCTCGCCGCTGCGTGCCCGCAGGATCCGTTTGACGGTGCCGGCCGCGGCGCGCTCGAGATCGGTGCGCAGGCTCTCTGGCGCGCCGGTGAGGTCGAGGGCGTTGACGTCGGCGTGCGAGGCGAGCCACGGGGCCAGCTCGGCGGTCCGGCCGGTCAGGATGTTGACCACCCCGGCGGGGACGTCGGAGGTGGCCAGCACCTCGGACAGGGTGATCGCGGGCAGCGGCCGGTCCTGGCTGGTGATCACGACCGCGGTGTTCCCGGTGGCGATCACCGGGGCGAGCACGCTGACCAGCCCGAGCAGCGAGGACGACTGCGGCGCCAGCACGCCGACCACGCCGGTGGGCTCCGGGACGGAGAACGAGAAATACGGGCCGGCGACGGGGTTCGACGCGCCGAGCACGGTCGCGACCTTGTCCGACCAGCCGGCGTACCAGACCCACCTGTCCACCGCGGCGTCCACAATAGACTGACTGCGCTTGCCCTCGCCGGCCGCCACCTCGGCGATGAACTGCTCCCTGCGGCCCTCAAGCAGCTCGGCCACCCGGTACAGCACCTGGCCGCGGTTGTACGCGGTGGCGCCGGACCAGCCGGGAAACGCCTTGCGGGCGGCCGCAACCGCGTCCCGAACGTCCTTTCGGGACGCTTGGGCGGCGTTGGCGAGGAAGGCGCCCCGTGCGTCGCGGACGGGGTAGGACCGGCCGGACTCCGAGCGGGGGAACGCCCCGCCGATGTAGAGCTTGTAGGTCTTGGCGACCGAGATACGGTCAGGCATCGAGGTAGGCCTCCAACCCGGTCCGACCGCCCTCCCGGCCGAAGCCCGACTCCTGATATCCCCCGAACGGGGCGGTCGGATCGAACCGGTTGAACGTGTTCGCCCACACGACGCCGGCCCGCATCCGTTGCGCCGTCCACAGGATCCGGGAGCCCTTCTCGGTCCAGACCCCCGCGGACAGGCCGTACGGCGTGTTGTTGGCCTTGGCCACGGCCTCGTCCGGGGTGCGGAAGGTGAGCACGGAAAGGACCGGGCCGAAGATCTCCTCGCGGGCGATCCGCATGGCCTGGCTGACGTTGGCGAACACCGTCGGGGCGAAGAAGAACCCCTTGTCCGGCACCGGGCACGGGCTGGTCCACCGGCTCGCGCCCTCGGCCTCCCCTGAGGAGACCAGCTCACGGATCTTGGTCAGCTGCTCCTTGGAGTTGATGGCGCCCACGTCGGTGTTCTTGTCCAGCGGGTCGCCGATGCGCAAAGTGGACACTCGGGCGTGCAGCTTCTCGATCAGCTCGTCGGCCACCGACTCCTGGACGAGCAACCGGGATCCGGCGCAGCACACGTGGCCCTGGTTGAAGAAGATCCCGTTGACGATGCCCTCGACGGCCTGGTCGAGCGGCGCGTCGTCGAACACGATGTTGGCCGCCTTGCCCCCCAGCTCCAGGGTGAGCTTCTTGCCGGTGCCGGCGGTCGAGCGCTGGATCAGCTTGCCGACCTCGGTCGACCCGGTGAACGCCACCTTGTCCACGTCCGGGTGGTTGACGAGCTCGGCGCCGACGTCGCCGGCGCCGGGCACGATGTTCACCACGCCGGGCGGAAGGCCGGCCTGCTGGATGATCTCGGCGAGCACCAGCGCGGTCAGCGGCGTGGTCTCGGCCGGCTTGAGCACGACGGTGTTGCCGCAGGCCAGCGCCGGCGCGATCTTCCACGCGGCCATCAGCAGCGGGAAGTTCCACGGGATGACCTGGCCGGCGACGCCGAGCGGCCTCGGGTCGGGCCCGAGGCCGGCGTAGCCGAGCTTGTCCGCCCAGCCGGCGTGGTAGAAGAAGTGCGCCGCGGCAAGGGGAACGTCGACGTCGCGGGACTCCTTGATGGGCTTGCCGTTGTCCAGGCTCTCTAGCACGGCCAGCTCGCGGGCCCGCTCCTGGATCATGCGCGCGATCCGGAAGATGTACTTTGCCCGCTCCGCTCCAGGCATCTTGCCCCACACCCGGTCGTAGGCGCGCCGGGCCGCCTTCACCGCCCTGTCCACATCGGACGGTGCGGCGGTGGACACCTCGGCGAGCACCTCCTCGGTCGCCGGGTTGATCGTCTTGAGCGGCTCGCCCGCGCCCTCGACGAACTGACCGTCGACGAACATCCGGTAGTCCGGCTTGAGGTTGGCGATGTCCCGGGATTCGGGCGCCGGGGCGTACTCCCACGTCGTCATCGTTCTAGTCCACCGTCACGTAGTCCGGGCCGCTGTAGTGGCCCTCCAGCTGGGTTCGCCGCTGCATCAGCAGATCGTTGAGCAGGCTGGATGCACCGATGCGGAACAGGTTGGGGGACAACCATTCCGGCCCGGCCACCTCGTGCACGGCGACCAGGTAACGGATGGCGTCCTTGGTGTTGCGGATGCCGCCGGCCGGCTTGACCCCGCGCCGCTCGCCGGTGGCGGTGTGCCAGTCGCGCACCGCCTGCAGCATCACGTGGGTGACCGGCAGGGTCGCCGCGGGCGCCACCTTTCCGGTGGAGGTCTTGATGAAGTCGCCGCCGGCCAGCAGCGCGAGCCAGGACGCCCGGCGCACGTTGTCGTAGGTGACCAGCTCGCCGGTCTCCAGGATCACCTTGAGGTGGGCGGTGCCGCACGCCCGCTTGACCGCGACGATCTCGTCGAAGACCTGGCCGTACCGGCCGGAAAGGAACGCGCCGCGGTCGATCACCATGTCGATCTCGGTCGCGCCGGCCTCGACCGCCGCCTCGGTGTCGGCGATCTTGACCCGCAGCGCGGCGCGGCCGGACGGGAACGCCGTCGCCACGCTGGCCACGTTGATCGGCGCGCCGTCCAGCGCGGCGACCGCGGTCTCCACCAGGTCGGGGTAGACGCAGACGGCGGCGACCTGCGGCACGTCCGGGCGCTCCGGGTCGGGGCGGCGGGCCTTGGCGCACAGCGAGCGGACCTTGCCGACCGTGTCCGCGCCCTCCAGCGTGGTCAGGTCGATCATGCCGATCGCGGAGTCGATGGCCCACAGCTTCGACGCCTTCTTGATGCTGCGCGTGGCCAGGCCCGCGGCGCGCTGCTCGACGCCGACCTGGTCGACGCCCGGCAGGCCGTGCAGGAACCGGCGCAGCGCGGTCTCGTCGCGGGTGGCGTCGGCCAGCGCGGGTGGTAACGCCTGCTCCGGCGGTGCGGTTGCCATGGCGACGAGTCTAGGCGGGCCTGTACATACATACGGTATGTATGTTTTACTCGAGACCGTGGCGATCAGCGCGGAACTGGGGACGGAGCACACGGTCGAGTTGACGGCGGGCACGATCCGCTACCGGGAGCGGGGCGCGGGCCCGCCGGTCGTGTTCGTGCACGGCCTGCTGGTCAACGCGGATCTGTGGCGCAAGGTCGTCCCGGCGGTCAGCCGGGAGCACCGGTGCCTGGCGCCGGACTGGCCGCTCGGCGCGCACACCGACCCGATGAAGCCGGACGCCGACCTCACCCCGCCCGGCATGGCCCGGCTGATCGCCGAGTTCCTCGACGCGCTGGACCTGAAGGACGTGACCGTGGTGGCCAACGACACCGGCGGCGCGCTGACCCAGCTCCTGATGACCCGGCATCCCGAGCGGATCGGCCGGGTGGTGCTCACCCCGTCGGACAGCTTCCAAAGGTTCTTCCCACCGCAGTTCAACTTCCTCACCCGGCTGCTGCGGGTGCCGGGGACGACCTGGCTGCAGACCCAACTCCTGCGGCTCAAGCCGTTGCACCGGCTGCCGTTCGTGTTCGGGCTGCTCACCAGGCGGCCGATCCCGGAGTCCATTGTGGATTCCTACCCTGGCGCCGAGCCGGCGCAGCGCCGGTGTGCGCCGGGATCTGCGGGCGTTCGTCACGTCCGTGCACCGGCGGTACACGCTGGCCGCGGCGGCCGCGCTGCCCGATTTCGACCGGCCGGTGCTGCTGGCCTGGGCGGCCGAGGACCGGCTGTTCCCGATGTCCCTCGGCCGGCGGCTGGCCGCGGTGCTGCCGGACGCGACCCTGATCGCCCTGCCGGACAGCTATACCTTTGTGCCGGAGGATCAGCCCGACCGGCTGGCCGAGCTGATCGTGGAGTTCATCGGCGGGAGGAGAGCTGACCGGTTCACCGCGCAGCCAGCGCGACCGTTCCCGGGCAACAAGGGCGGCGCTGATGCGGGCGGCCCGCGGGCTGTTCGCTGAACGCGGCTACGCCAACGTGTCCGCGGACGACATCGTGTCCGCGACCGGGCTCACCCGGGGCGCGCTGCACCACCACTTCGGGGACAAGGCGGGTCTGTTCCGGGCGGTGTTCGAGGAGCTGGACGCCGAGCTCACCGCCGAGCTGGGGTCGGTGGCCGCCGGGGCGCCGGACACCGTCGGCGCCATGGTCGTCGGGGTCGGGGCGTTCCTCGACTTCTGCCGGCGACCCGAGGTGGTGCGCATCTGCCTTTCCGACGCGCCGGCCGTGCTCGGCTGGGAGACCTGGCGGGCGATCGAGGCCGAGCACGGCCTCGGGCTGATCACCGGCATGATCGACCGGGGCATCGCGGAGGGCGTGATCACGCCGCAGCCGCCGGAGGTGCTCGCCCAGCTGGTGCTCGGCGTGACCATCGAGGCGGCGCTGCTGATCGCCAACTCGTCCGACCCGGAGGCGGCGCGCCGGTCGGTGGAGCCGGCGCTGATCACGATGCTGTCCGGGCTGCTGGTGTCTCGTTAGGACTCCAGCTCCGGGCGGCTCTTCCCGAGCTTCCTCTTCTTGGGTCGCTTGACTTCTACCCCGCCCATCATGGCGAAGCCGGTGATCTTCACGACCGGAGCGCCCGCCACCTCGCCGACCCGGGCGCTGTCCTCGAAGGCGCCCATGAAACCGACGCCGTTGACGTACACGGTGATGTCGTCGGGGACCACGATGTCGATGCCGCCCATGAGGGCGAACGCCTGGATGGTGGTCTCGCGGTCCTCGAAGCGGGCCTGGGTCAGGTCGATGTCCACTCCACCCATGACCGCGACCGCGTTGAACGTCGGTGGGACCGTCCAGGCGCCGTTGCGCGTCGTGCCCGACATGATCGCGACCGCGGCCGACGACGTGCCCCGGCCGCCGATCCGGTCGTTCGGCACCGCCACCGCGCGCTGCGCGGCGACCGGGGCCGGCGCCTGGGCGACCGGCAGGTCGCGGGTGAGCGGTTGCAGCTCGCCGATGGTCTTGGCGGCGTAGACCTTGTCGAGTCGCTCCTCGAGCTCGGTGACGGTGAGCCGGCCCTCGGCCATCGCGTCGTGGAGGATCTTCGCGATCCGCTCACGGTCGGCGTTGGACGCCCGCAGCTCGTGGGGTTCCGGTACGGCAGGCAGGTCGCTCACGTGCGCGAGGGTATATCCGTCACGCGGACGACGCGACCTCCTGGGTGAGCGTGACGACGCTGTGGGCGACCAGACCGTCGCGCATGGTCAGCCGCAGCCGGCCGCCGCCGGCGCCCTCGGCGTCCCAACGGAACGTCACCTCGTGCACATCGCCGTCGGACCGGCAGCCGATCGCGGTGATCGTGTCGTCCGGCGGCGCCTCGCGGTATCCGGCCTCGACCGCCTCCCGCCCGCACAACGCCGGCACGGGCACGTTCATGAACTGCACCACCGCGTCCTCGGTGAACCCCTCGGCGAACCCGGCCCAATCCCCGGTGCGGACCGCCTCGTTGAACCGGGTCAGGAACGCCCGCACTGTGTGATCCATTGCGACTGCCTACTACGTCCGCCGCGGTTATTGCAAGGCCGTGACCGGCCCGATCCGGTTAGGCTCGCGGCCATGTCCGAGATCACGCGGCCGGTGTCGTTCCGGGTCGAGGAGGGCGCCGAGGCCGGCGCCCAGCAGTTGATCAAGATCCTCGATCTCCAGGCCGCGCTGCCGGGCGTGCGGCGGTTGCGCGACTGGGCGCGGGAGACGCTCGGCGCGCGGCCC
>NZ_DASZCQ010000167.1:0-17100 GCF_035942955.1 Actinophytocola sp.
TCCACAATGGACGCTGTCGTCCATTGTGGACGGATGCCGGCGATGTCGTGCAGGAACCGGCGGAGCACCTCCTGGCCGTGCGGGGAGTGCGCCACCTCGGGGTGGTACTGCACGCCGGCGATGCGCCGCCGCACGTCCTCGAACCCGGCGACCGGGGCGCCCTGGCTGCTCGCGGTGACCGTGAACCCTTGCGGCGCCTCGGTGACGCAGTCGCCGTGGCTCATCCAGACCGGGTGCCGGGCCGGCAGGTCGCCGTGCAGCGTGCCGCCGGCCGCGGTCAGCTCGGTGCGGCCGTACTCGCGCGTGCCGGTGTGCGTCACGGTGCCGCCGAGGGTCTTGGCGATGGCCTGGAAGCCGTAGCAGATGCCGAACACCGGAACCCCGGCGTCGAACAGGGCCGGGTCGACGCCGGGCGCGCCCTCGGCGTACACGCTCGACGGGCCGCCGGACAGCACGATCGCGGCGGGCTCGCGGGCCATCAGCTCGGCCACCGTCGCAGTGTGCGGCACCACCTCGGAGTACACCTGCGCCTCACGCACCCGCCGGGCGATCAGCTGGGCGTACTGCGCGCCGAAGTCCACCACCAGGACGGGCCTGCTCTCGCTCACGCGTCCAGGATGTCATGGGCCTACGGTGGGGTTATGGACGCCACTTCGCCAACGCCCCGTCCGTGTTGGGTCGCCGGGCGGGCCGAGCAGAGCGCGCAGACGCTGAGCGTGACCCACCCCTACGACGGCAGCGAGGTCGCGACCGTCTGCGTGCCGTCCGCCGAGCAGATCGAGCGGGCGGTGGCCGGCGCCGCGTCCGTTGCCCGGTCGTTCCGCGGCTCGCCGGCACACCTGCGGGCCGCCGCGCTCGACCACGTCTCCTCGGCGCTCGACGCGCGGGCCGACGAGGTGGCCGAGCTGATCACCGCGGAGAACGGCAAGCCGCTGAAGTGGGCCATGGTCGAGGTGAAGCGGGCGGTCGGCACGTTCCGGATCGCCGCCGAGGAGGCCCGCCGGTTCGGTGGCGTGCTCCAGCGCCTCGACACCGACCCCACCGCCGAGGGCCGGGTCGCGTTGGTGCGCCGGGTGCCGCGCGGGCCGGTGCTCGGCATCAGCCCGTTCAACTTCCCGCTGAACCTGGTGGCGCACAAGGTGGCCCCGGCGCTGGCGGTCGGCGCGCCGGTCGTGGTCAAGCCGGCCCCGCGGACCCCGCTGTCCGCGCTGCTGCTCGGTGAGCTGCTGGCCGAGACCGACCTGCCGGCCGGCGCGTTCTCCGTGCTCCCGGTCGGCAACGAGGAGACACGGGCGCTGGTCGCCGACGAGCGGCTGCCGGTCGTGTCGTTCACCGGCTCCGGACCGGTCGGCTGGTCGATCGCCGACGCCGTGCCGCGCAAGCACGTGGTGCTCGAGCTGGGCGGCAACGCCGCCGCCGTGGTGTGCGCGGACTGGCCCGACCTGGACTTCGCCGCGTCCCGGATCGCCACGTTCGGCAACTACCTGGCCGGCCAGTCGTGCATCGCCGTCCAGCGGGTGCTGGTGGACCGGCCGGTCGCCGACGCGTTCCTCCCCCGCCTGCTCGACGCCGTCGCCGCGCTGCAGACCGGCGACCCGCACGACCCCGACGTCGACGTCGGCCCGATGGTCGACGAGGCCGCCGCCGTCCGCGTCGAGGAGTGGATCACCGAGGCCGTCGACCGCGGCGCCCGCCTGCTCACCGGCGGCAAGCGCGACGGCGCCAACCTCGCCCCCACCGTGCTCACCGACGTCCCGCCCGACGCCCGCGTGTGGTCCGAGGAGGTCTTCGGGCCGGTCCTCGCGGTGTCCATAGTGGACGGACTGGACGCCGCGCTGGTCACCGTCGACGACTCCGCCTACGGCCTGCAGGCCGGCATCTTCACGTCGGACATCCGAACCGCCTTCCACGCCGCCGCCACCCTGGACGTCGGCGGCCTGATCATCGGCGACGTCCCCTCCTTCCGCGCCGACCAGATGCCATACGGCGGCGTCAAGGCCTCCGGCACCGGCCGCGAGGGCGTCCACTCCGCCATGCTCGACCTCACCGAGGAACGCGTCATGGTCCTCACCGGACTGGACCTGTAGCGCCGGTCAGGGCAGGTCGGCGCCCACCGCACGGAGGGCTGCCGGCACCGGTTGGAAGAAGGTCTCACCGCCGACGGCGCAGTTGCCGCTGCCGCCGGAGGTGAGGCCGATGGCGGCGCCGTTGGCGGTGAAGAGCGGGCCGCCGCTGTCCCCGGGCTCGGCGCAGACGTCGGTCTGGATCAGGCCGGTGACGGTGCCCTCCGGGTAGTTGACGGTGACGTCGAGGGCGAGCACGGTGCCGTCGTCAAGGCCGGTGGTGCTGCCCATGCGGATGACCCGCTGACCCACCACGGCCTCGGCCGCCTGCCTGATCTGGACCAGCCGGCCGCGGCCGATGTCGACCGCGCTCGGTGCTTCGGTGGCGGAGTCGTCGTAGGTGACGAGGGCGAAGTCGCCACGGCCCGGGAAGGTCGCGTCCTCGACGGTGCCGATGGGTCGGCCGTTGGGGGCGTCGGACCAGCGCCGCGCGGCGACGCCGCAGTGACCGGCGGTCAGGAAGCCCGGACCATTCCTGGTGGTGACGTTGAAGCCGAGCGAGCACCTGGCGCGGCCGCCGAAGATGGCGTCCCCGCCCTCGGCGAACAGCCGGAACTCACCGGCGGACCGTTGGAGCCGGGCCACGCCGTTGCCCAGCGACCGCACCGTGGCCGCCAGCCGGTTCCAGTTGCGGGTGCTGACGGTGCTGTCGGCGGTGACGACGAGCTGGTTGGTGCGCGGGTCGACGGCCCAGGCGGTGCCCGGGATGCGCACCTGCTTGCGCATCGTTCGAGCGGCGGAGCCGAGCGTGGCGCCGGTGTTGGTGACCTGGCGCGGTTCGGCTCCCGCGGTGCGGATCCGCGCGATGGTGCTGTGGTCGTAGCCGGCGACGTTCACGACCATCCGCCGCCGGTCCGCGTCGTAGTAGGCGCCGGCGTAGGCCGAGCCGAGCTGCGTGGCGAACCCGGCGACCAACTCCGACGCAGCGGCGGCCGGGTCCACTGTGTCCGGAGCCGGCGCCGATTGCACGGCGTTGGCCGGTGGCAGGAGGAGCGCGACCACCGCGACCGCCATGGCTCCGGCGCCGGCGCCGGCGAGCATCGCCATGCTCCTGGTGGCCCGCCCGTGTTTCGCTCGCAAGTCGTGGCCTCCTCCGGACATGGCGGGACGCACGACTTTCCGGCCGTCGACCCTCCGCAGTGGACGAACGAGCTCCCAGTCCGGTATACGGAAACGACGAGGCCATGGTTCACCTCCGGCCGGACGAGCTGGCCGTCAGGCCGGCGGCGGGATGATCATCGAGTGGACGTCGATGGGTTTGGGGAGTTGGCCGGCGGAGGTCATGAGGTCGACGACGCGCTGGATGCGGGTCTCTTCGAGGGTGGTGGGCCAGGTGCCGAGTTGCATCAGGCTGACGGTGATGGTGTCCACCTTGACGAACTCGGTGAGCACGCGTTCCACCTCGACCCGGTTGTTCGCCGCGGCGGCCTGGCCCTTGATGATCGCCCGCTGGAAGGCGTGGACGGTGTTGGGCTTCTCGGTGGCGAGCTTGGCGGTGGCGACCCAGGCGGCGATGGGGAACTGGGCGGTCGGGCCGGACATCACGTCGATCATCGGGAGGACGCCGTGATCCTTCTGCGCCTGGGTGATGTAGGGCTCGACCATCACCGCGGCGTCGACGGCGCCGCCGACCAGGGCGGCGGTCATCTCGGGGAACGGGATCGGCACGAACGTGACCGTGTCCGGGTCGACCCCGGCGGTCTGCAGGGCGGACCGCGCGGTCAGCTCGACGACGTTGGCCCTGGTGTTCACGGCGATCTTCTTCCCGGCCAGGTCCCGGGCCTTACGCATCGGCGAGTCCCGGCTCACCATGATCATAAAGGTGCCGGGGGACGCCTGATAGGCGTCGGCCACCAGCTTGACGTCCAGGGCGCCGGCCGCCTGCGCGGCGAAGAAGCTCACGTAGTTGCCGAGGGCGAACTGCACCTCGTCGTTGCGCAGGCCGGGCACGGCCGCCGCGCCCCCGGCCAGGGTCTTGACCTCGACCTCGAGGCCCTCCTCGGCGAAGTAGCCGTTTCTCATCGCCAGATACAGGCTCGCACTGTCCACGATGGGCAGCACGCCGACGGTGATCTTGTTCAGCTCAGGTCCCGCGAGGGCCGACTCGTCCGCGTCCCGCCCGCATCCCGACAGCACACACGCGAGCACGAGGAGGAAGACCGTCCAGTGCGGACGATGACGGCACAACCTGAAAAGATGCATAAACGTTACTCCCGACCACAAGCTATTTGGGCACACTCGTATTTGCCATCGTTGGCGCACCCTTCCGCCACGATGGCAACCATTTTGTGTTGATAAGCAACGGATCTACCACACCGTGGTGGTCACAATAGATATCGATCGTCACGTGTGTCCACTGCAGACAAGATCCATGCGGCGACAGCACTTCTGCCGTGCCCCCACCAGAGTCCTAGGACCCGTCGTCAGGTGACCTTGGTAATCGGATTTTGTTGACCGTTAGACATTCGTCAGCCCCTGGGCGAAGGCGAACACCGCGTCGGGATCGAAATGGCGGGCGATCTGGCGGAGGCGGGGAAGGTTGGCGCCGTAGTAGGCGGTGGCCCAGTCGGGGAGGGATGAATCGATGTAGTTGACGTAGGCGGCCGGGCCGGTGAGTCGACCGAGGGCGTCGCGCACCTCGGCGACGGCTCTGGCGACCCGGTCCCGGGAGGCAGGGGTGGCGGAGGCGTAGATCTGGGCGCTGGCAAGGGCCCCGCGGTGCGGGAAGGCGGTGGCGTCGGGGGCGACGCGGGAGACGGCGCCGCCGAAGGAGTCGAGCAAGAGGTCCATCGCCGTCCGTCCATCCATTATGGACACCAGGTGGGCCGGGTCCACCTGGCCGGGGAGCACGCGGGAGGAGGCGACGAACGCGGCGCGGTCGAGGGCGCCGCCGGCCGAGTCGAGCTGGCACCGCGCGACCGTGTGCTCCGAGCAACCGGCGAAGTAGCGCATGGCGTCGAGGAAACCCTTGGGCAACACGGTGCGTGCGGTCGGGTCGGGGAGCTTGGCCAGCAGCGGCGCCACGGCTGACGGCGGGCCGACGAAGCAGCCGCCGACGCGGACCGAGGGTGGGCGGCCGGCGGAGACCGCGCACATGGACCACAGCTCGTCGGGGGCGTCGGTGATCCACCGCTGCCAGGCGCCCAGCACGTCGGCGGCGGCGCCGGGCGGGAAGCGCAGGGCGAACACCGTGAGGTCGGGGGCGGGCTCGGTGGTGAACGTGAACGAGGTGACGATGCCGAGGTTGCCGCCCCCGCCGCCGCGCAGCGCCCAGAACAGGTCCGGCTCGGAGTCGGCGGCGGCGGTGCGCAGCGTCGCGTCGGCGGTCACCACCCTTGCGGACCGCAGCCGGTCACAGGTGAGGCCGAACTTGCGGGCGAGCACGCCGATGCCGCCACCGAGGGTGAGACCGGCGATGCCGACCGTGGGGCAGGAGCCGGCGGGCAGGCAGCGGCCGGCGCGGGCCAACTCGGCATAGACGTCGATCAGGCGGGTGCCGGCACCGATCTCGGCGGTGCCGTCGGCGTGGACCCGGACCCCGGACAGCCCGGCCAGGTCGACCACCAGACCCGACGGCGGCGTGCTGTAACCGGCGTAGCCGTGGCCGCCGCTGCGGGCCGCGATCGGGATCCGCGCGGCGCGGGCCTCCTCCACGCAGGCCTGGACGTCCTCCGGCCGGGTGCAGGTGGCGACCGCGGCCGGCGCCTGGCCGTCGAACAGCGGGTTGAACGAGCGGCGGGCGGAGTCGTAGCCGGGCTCGCCGGGCAGCACCAGGCCGCCGGGCAGCCGGGCCCGCAGCGCCGCCCAGTCCGGCGGCCGGGACACCGCGGTGCTCGATGGCGGCGCCGAGGTGGCCGGCGGGCCGGCGGGTGACCGGCCGGTGCACGCGGAGGTCGCCGCGGCCACCCCCAGCAGGAACCCTCTGCGCGGCACCGTCATGACCCCGAGGTTGGCACGGAACGTCACCAGCCGCATGCCCGGCGGCGCGCGGCCGCCAGGCGCGGCTCGAGATCCTCGCCGGTCAGCACCGCCGCCAGGTAGCCGTCCGGCCGGACCAGGGCGGCGCCGCGCCGGCCGAACCGCAGCGCCGCGGCGATCTCCGGCGGTACGACGACCCCGTCGACCCCGGCCTCGGGTCCCACAAGCACGGTGAAGCCGGCGCCGAACCGGGCACGCAGCCGGCCGCCGGACGGCAGCGGAAGATCCGGGCACAGCACCCCGGGCAGCGGCGGCCGCACCACCCCCGGCTCGGTCGGGAACGCCGCGATCTCGGCGGGATCGGCCGGCGTGGTCAGCGGCGAGTCGAGGTACCAGAACGGCTCGGACAGCTTGCCGGAATCGATCTCCTTGCGGGCGGCCGAATCGTGCACGCTGCGCTCGAGCACGTCGCGCCGGTGCGCCCGCTCCGCCTCCGTGCGCGGCACCAGGAACCGCATGGTCCGCCCGGTGACCCGCAGGTTCTCGTCGGCCGCGGCGCCGCGCTCGTGGTCGTACGACGCCAGCAGCGCCGGGCCGGCCGCCCCGGATCGGTCCAGCGCGATCTTCCACGCGGCGTTCTCGACGTCGGCGATCCCGGAGTTCATGCCGCGCGCGCCGAACGGGCTCATCACGTGCGCGGCGTCGCCGGCGAGCAGCACCCGGCCGCGGATCATGGTCGGCGCCCGGCGTTGGTGGAATCGGTACACCGACATCCAGACCACCTCGTAGTCGGTGTCGCCGACGATCGCCCGGACGCGCCGCTCGAGCCCGCCGCCGGCCCGGTCGGCCGGCAGGTCGAAGCCGTCCGGCACCTGCCAGTCGATGCGCCACACGTCGTCGGGTTGCGGGTGCAGCAGCACCTGCCGGCCGGGATTGGCCGCCGGGTCGAAGTAGAACCGCCGCTCCGGCACGGGAAAGTCCAGCTTCGCCCGGATGTCGGTGATCAGGAACTGGTCGTCGAAGGAGTGCCCGTCGAACGGCAGCCCGAGCAGCTCGCGCACGGTGGACCGGCCGCCGTCGGCGGCGACGCAGTGCGTACCGATGAGATCGACGACTCCGTCCGGTGTGGACGCTCGAGCACGGACCTCGTGCGCACCGGCATCGATGTCGGTGACCCGGTGCCCGTACCGCAGGTCGATCAGCGGCTCGGCGCGGACCCGCCGCTCCAGCAACCGTTCCACCTCGCTCTGCGAGATGTTGACGAACGGCGGGAACTCGCCGGCCCCGGTCTCCGGGAACGTGATCGTGAAGACCTCGTGCTCCCGGTAGTAGATCCGGCCCGTGTACCAGGTCACGCCGGCCTCGACCAGCGTGTGGCCCAGGCCGACCCGCTCCAGGATGTCGAGCACGTCGCGCTGCACGCAGATCGACCGGCTGCCGATGGTCTGCCGCTCGGGCGCGGCCTCCAGGACGACGCTCGGCACACCCTGCCGGGCCAGCAGCAGCGCCCCGGACAGCCCGACCGGCCCGGCGCCGACGATCAGCACCGGGTCCATCGGATCCTCAGCGATGCTCGGGGTTCTCGTAGTCGAAGCGGCAGCCGGCGTCCCACTCGGAGCGCTGGTTGCCATGTGCGGGAATGCCGCCCGCGTCGCGCAGCATCCGGGCCAGGTGCATCAGGTTCCAGGTCATGAACGTGGTGTTGCGGTTGGTGAAGTCGTTCTCCGGGCCGCCGGAACCCGGGTCCAGGTAGGACGGTCCCGGCCCGGCCGCGCCGATCCAGCCGGCGTCGGCCTGCGGCGGGATGGTGTAGCCGAGGTGCTGGAGGCTGTAGAGGACGTTGCTCGCGCAGTGCTTGACCCCGTCCTCGTTGCCGGTGATCAGGCAGCCGCCCACCCGGCCGTAGTAGGCGTACTGGCCGGCGTCGTTGAGCAGCGAGGAGCACGCGTACAGCCGCTCGATCACCCGCTTCAGCACCGAGCTGTTGTCCCCCAACCAGATCGGCCCGCAGAGCACGAGGATGTCGGCCGCCAGCACCCGCCGGTGGATCGCCGGCCACTCGTCGCGCTCCCAGCCGTGCTCGGTCATGTCCGGCCAGACGCCGGTGGCGATGTCGTGGTCGATCGCGCGGATCACGTCGACTCCGACGCCGTTCTTCGCCATGATCGCCCGGCTGCGGTCGATCAGACCCTCGGTGTGGCTGCGCTCGGGGGAGCGCTTCAGCGTGCAGTTGATGAACAGCGCCTTGAGGTCGTCGTAGCTCATGGGCCAAGGAGAACACGACCATCACTGATCCTGCAGTGCCACCCAGACCTCCCGGTCCCTTTCGGCCGTCCAGATGCGTGGCCAGTCGATCCCGTCCAGCTCGTCCCAGTAGCGCTGCACGTTGAACGGAAGGCAGTGCTCGAAGATCGGCCAGCCGCCGTAGTCCGGGGCCAGCGCGGTGTGCGCGGCCCGGAACGCGTCGGCGATCGTGCCGCCGCCGTCGTGCACCCAGCGGACGGTGCGGCGCAGCTCGTCGAGGAAGTGCCGGCTCTGCGCGATCGCCGCGATCACCGCGTCGGCGCCGGCGGCCACCGCGCCGCGCCCGCCGACAAGGGCCTCCGCCCCGAACGCGGCCACGTTGTCCAGAGTGGACGTCGCCCAGTCGTCGTGGAACGCGTCCCCGGTGTACAGCGCGGCCCGCGACTCGACCAGGTCGCCGGCGAACATGATGCGGTGCCCTGGCAGCCAGGCCACGATGTCGCCGGCGGTGTGCCCGCGCCCGCAGTAGGCCAGCACCAGGTCGCCGCGCGAGCCGCCGAGCGGGATCGTCAGCCGGTCGGAGAACGTGATCGTCGGCCAGGTCAGGCCGGGGATGGACGCCGGCTCCTCGAACAGCCGCGGCATCCGGCCGTACTCGCTGTCCCAGTCCTGCTTGCCGCGCTCGGCGATCAGCACCCGGGTCTGGTCGTGGGTGACGATCTCGGCCGCGTCGAACGCGCTGGCCCCGAGCACCCGCACCGCGTGGTAATGGCTGAGCACCAGGTAGCGCACGGGCTTGTCGGTCCGCTCGCGGAGCCGGTCCAGCCACCGCCGGGCCGCCACCGGGGTGGCCCTGGCCTCGAAGCAGACCAGGAAGTCCTCGGCCTCGATGGCGCCGACGTTCGGGTCGCCCTCCGCGGTCAGCGCGTAGACGCCGTCGGCCAGCTCGGCGAACGTCTCCACCTTCGTCGTAGTGTCGGCGGTCGAGGCGAACGGTTTGACCATGTGTCAACCCTGCCACCGCGGAGGAGGACCCGTGAAGTACGTGCTGATGCTGTGCAGCGACGTGGCCTACCGCACGGATCTCGAACGGGCCGCGGCGGAGACGGGGCCGGCGTGCGCCACGTGGGGGGAGGAGGTGGCGCGGCGGGGGGCCATGCTGAGCAGCGCGGGGCTGCGGCCGGCCACCGACGCGACGACGGTCAGGGTGCGCAACGGCGAGGTGTTGCTCACCGACGGCCCGTTCGCCGAGACCAAGGACCAGATCGGCGGGTTCAGCGTGATCGAGGCGGCCGACCTCGACGAGGCGCTCGAGCTGGCGGCGAAGCATCCCTGGGCCGCGGTGGGACAGATCGAGGTGAGGCCGGTCTGGGAGCCGTAGCGGACGCGGTCGCCGAGTCCTTCCGGGAGGAGTGGGGCCAGGTCGTGGCCACCCTGATCCGGGTGACCGGGGACTGGGACCTGGCCGAGGAGTGCGCGTCGGACGCGGTCGCCGCCGCGCTGGAGCGGTGGGAGCGCGACGGGGTACCGGAGCGGCCCGGCGCCTGGCTGACCACGGTGGCCCGCAACCGCGCCGTCGACCGGCTGCGCCGGGAGGCCGTGGGGGCGGCCAAGCTGCGGGACGCGGCGCTGCTGGCCGACTCCGAACCCGCCCCGGTCGACGACTTCCCGGACGACCGGCTGCGGCTGATGTTCACCTGCTGCCACCCGGCCCTGGCCCTTGAGGCCAGGGTCGCGCTCACGCTGCGCACGCTGACCGGGCTGACCACCGCCGAGATCGCCAGGGCGTTCCTGGTCTCCGAGGCCACCATGACCCGGCGGATCACCAGGGCCAAGCGGAAGATCCGCAACGCGCGCATCCCGTACCGGGTGCCGCCGCCGCACCTGCTGCCCGAACGCACCACGGCCGTGCTCGGCGTGCTGTACCTGCTGTTCAACGAGGGCTACGCGGCCACGGCCGGCGCCGACCTGATCCGGCAGGGCCTGTGCGCGGAGGCCATCCGGCTGGCCCGGCTGCTGCCCGGCGAGCCGGAGGCGGCGGGCCTGCTCGCGTTGCTGCTGCTGCACGACGCCCGCCGGGCCACCCGGGTCGACGACGCCGGCGTGCTGATCACGCTGGAGCACCAGGACCGCTCCCGCTGGGACGCCGGCGAGATCGCCGAGGGCACGGAGTTGCTTGAGGACGCCCTGCGCCGAGGGCGACCCGGCCCGTACCAGATCCAGGCGGCCATCGCCGCGTGCCACGCGACCGCGGCCGACGCGGCGGACACCGACTGGCCGCAGATCGCCGAGCTGTACGCCCGGCTGGTCCGGTTCGTGCCCTCGCCGGTGGTGGAGCTCAACCGGGCCGTCGCGGTCGGGATGGCCGACGGTCCGCAGGCGGGTCTGGCGCTGGTCGACGAGCTCGCCGCGCGGGGTGCGCTGCAGGAGTACTACCTGCTCCCGGCCACCCGCGCCGACCTGCTGCGCCGCCTCGGCCGGAGCCGTGAGGCGGCCGCCGCCTACCGCGAGGCGCTGGCGCTCGCCACGACGGAGCCCGAGCGCCGCTATCTGGCCCGGCGTGTGACGGAGACCACATCCTGAGCCTGTCCGGCGACCCGAACTCCGTTCGTCGGGCGGGCATGAACAAGACAACTTCCAAGGACGGCACCACGATCGCGTTCGACCGGATCGGCGACGGGCCGCCGGTGATCCTCGTCGAGGGCGCGTTCTGCGACCGGCGGACCAGCGCGCCGCTGGCCGCCCGGCTTGCCGACCGGTTCACCGTGTTCTCTTACGACCGGCGCGGCAAGGGCGACAGCGGCGACACCCAGCCGTGGAGCATCGAGCGCGAGTTGGAGGACCTCGACGCGATCATCGCCGCGGCCGGCGGTTCGGCGTGCGCGTACGGCATGTCCTCCGGCGCGGTCCTCATCCTCGAGGCGGCGGCGCGGGGACTCGGCATGGAGAAGCTGGCGCTGTACGAGCCGCCGGCAAGCAGGGAGCACTCGGGCGACATGGTCACGCGGCTGTCCGCCCTGGTTTCGGCTGGACGGCGCGGCGACGCGGTCGAGCACTTCCTGACCCACGGACCGCAGATCCCCGCCGAGGTGATCGCGCAGATGAAGACCTCGCCGATGTGGGCGGGCCTGGAGGCCATCGCGCACACGCTGGTCTACGACAACACGATCGCCACGGACCCGACGGTGCTCGACCGCGCCGCCTCGGTGGCCGTGCCCACGCTCGTGCTCGGCGGCGCGGACAGCCCGGTGTTCCTACGCGACGCCGTCCGCTCGGTCGCGGAAGCCGTGCCGGGCGCCCGGCACCGCTATCTGGCTGGGCAGACTCATCAGGTGGACCCGGCGGTGCTGGCCGTCGCGCTCGCCGAGTTCTTCGCGTAGCGCAACGCACCCGGGGCGTCCTCTGGGACGGCCGGGTGCCTCGGCGGCACCGGTGCGATCCGCCGGTATCCCGCGGCCTGGGCCGGGCGGGGGTCGGGCTCGCCCTTGTTGGGCCAGAACGACAACGCCCGCTCGGCCTGGGCGGTGATGGTCAGCGCCGGGTTCACGCCGAGGTTCGCCGTGATCGCCGATCCGTCCACAATGGACAGACCGGGATAGTTGTGCACCCGGTGGTACGGGTCGATCACGCCGTGCTCGGCGTCGGCGCCGATCGGGCAGCCACCGATGAAGTGCGCGGTCAGCGGGATGTTGAACAGCTCGCCCCAGGTGCCGCCGGGCATCCCGTCGATGTGCTTGGCGGCCAGCTCGGTCGCCTTGTGGGCAACGGGAATGAAGCTCGGGTTGGGCTCGCCGTGGCCCTGCCGCGAGGTGTACCGGCGCCGGCCGAACAGGCCCCGCCTGGTGAACGTGGTGATGGAGTTGTCAAGGCTCTGCATCACCAGCAGGATCACGGTCCGCTCGCTCCACCGGCGCACGCGCAGCAGCCGGGCGGACAGCACCGGGTGGCGCACGAGGAAGGTCAGCGCCTGGCGCCAGCGGGGCACGGGGGACCCTCCGTCGGTGGCGATGGTCTGCAGCAGGCCCATGGCGTTGCTGCCCGTGCCGTAGCGCACCGGCTCGATGTGCGTGGTCTCGTCCGGGTGGATGGACGACGTGATCGCGATGCCCCGGCTGAAGTCGCGCTCGGGATCGACCGTGGCACGCGCGGCGCCGAGGATCGCCTCGGAGTTGGTCCTGGTCAGCTCGCCCAGCCTGGCCGAAAGGTGCGGCAGGGTGCCGGTGTCGCGCATCCGGTGCAGCAGCGTCTGGGTGCCCCAGGTGCCGGCCGCGAGCACCACCCGGCCGGCGGTGATCGTGTGCCGGAACAGCCGCGACCGGGTGCCGGTCTTGCGCAGGTCGACGGCGAAGGCTCCGTCCGGGCGCGGCCGGACCGCGGTCACCGTGGTCATCGGGATGACCTTGGCCCCGCCCCGCTCCGCCAGGTAGAGGTAGTTTTTGACCAGGGTGTTCTTCGCGCCCACCCGGCAGCCGGTCATGCACGAGCCGCACGCGACGCAGCCGGTGCGGGCCGGGCCGGCGCCGCCGAAGTAGGGGTCCGGCACGGTCTTGCCCGGGGTTCCGAAGTACACCCCGACCGGCGTCGGGTGGTAGGTCGCCGCCACCCCCAGGTCGGCGGCGACCTTGCGCATCACGTCGTCGTGCGGGGTGTGCAGCGGGTTGGTGACCACGCCAAGCATCCGGCCGGCCTGGTCGTAGTGCGGGGCGAGCTCGGCCTCCCAGTCGGTGATGTGCGCCCACTGCTTGTCCCGGTAGAACGGGGCGAGCGGGCGGTACAGCGTGTTGGCGTAGTTCAGCGAGCCGCCGCCGACGCCCGCCCCGGCCAGCACCATCACGTCCTTGAGCAGGTGGATGCGCTGGATGCCGTAGCAGCCGAGCCGCGGGGCCCACAGGTAGCGGCGCAGGTCCCAGGAGGTCTTGGCGAACTCGTCGTCGGCGAAGCGGCGGCCGGCCTCGACGACCGCCACCCGGTAGCCCTTCTCGGTCAGCCGCAGCGCCGCCACGCTGCCGCCGAACCCCGAGCCCACGACCACGACGTCGTAGTCGACGTTGTTACCGACGAGTTCAGTCATGCCCCGAGGCTAGACGGGCCGGCGACGCCTGACCAGCGGCCGCAGCCCCACCACGAGCACCGCCCCGGCAGCCGCTCCGACCAGCATCCACAGCCAGTCGATGTTCGCCGCGTCCCGTTCGGAAGCCGCCGTCTGCACGGGCGTGGTCACGGTTTGCGGGCTCGCGGTGGCCGGCGACCACATGCCCTGATTGGCGGGCGGCGGCGCGGGACCGATCAGCTTCAGCATGGCCAGCAGCTCCACCAGTGCCTTGGCATCGCTCGCCCGATGCACCACGCCCGATTGATCGAACTTGAGCGTGCCGTCGCGGTTGAGGTTGGTCTCGATCCACGGTCCGTCCTGCGCCATGAAGATCCGGTCGACCCGCCAGACCTGCACGTCGTGGATCAGCCAGGTGACGTTGATGGCGTCGGTGCCCGGACCGCCCTTCAGCGCCGGGGCGAGCGGGTCGTTCCCCGGGGTCTCGCCGAGCAGCTCCTGCAGTCGGGTGTAGGCGGCATCGCTGTGGTACAGCGCGGTGGCCACCTGCCGGGTCGGCGACACGAGCAGCACGCTGGTCGGGCCACCGGCCGAGGCCGGGACCGGGGCCACGAGCAGGACAGCGGCGGCGGCCATGGCCCCGCCGGCAAAGCGCACAATCCTTCGCATGCAGGACATACACCGCGCCGCGGCATCCGGTTCCGCTTGACCGGGCGGCCGCGGCCGGCCATGCTTCCGTGAGATCCATTCATGTTTCGAGGAGCCGCCCGTGACGCCGCCGCTGCCCGCGTTTCCACCCGACTTCCTGTGGGGCGTCGCCACGTCGGCGTACCAGATCGAGGGCGCGGTCGGCGAGGACGGTCGCGGACCGTCCACATGGGACACCTTCGCCGCGACGCCCGGCAGGATCCTCAACGGCGACACCGGCGCCGTCGCCACCGACCACTACCACCGCTACGCCGAGGACGTCGCGCTCATGCGCGAGCTCGGCGTCGGCGCGTACCGATTCTCCGTGGCGTGGCCCCGGATCGTGCCCACCGGCAGCGGGCCGGTCAACCCGGCCGGGCTGGACTTCTACGACCGGCTGGTCGACGAGCTGTGCGCGGCCGGCATCGCGCCGGCGGCCACGCTCTACCACTGGGACACCCCGCAGCCGCTCGAGGATGCCGGCGGCTGGCTCAACCGCGACACCGCCTTCCGGTTCGCCGAGTACGCCACCGCGGTCGGCGAGCGGCTGGCCGACCGGGTCCGGATGTGGATGCCGCTCAACGAGCCCATGGTGGTCACGCTGTTCGGCTACGGCGTCGGCGGCCACGCTCCGGGCAAGCGCCTGCTGTTCGGCGCGCTCCCGGTCGCCCACCACCAGCTGCTGGCGCACGGGCTGGCCGTGGTGGCGCTGCGGGCGACGGGCGCAACCGGCATCGGGATCGCCAACCACCACATGCCGGTGTGGCCGGCCAGCGACTCGGCCGCCGACCGGGACGCGGTCAAGGCCTACGACGCCTTGGTCAACGGCCTGTTCGCCGACCCGATCCTGCGCGGCCGCTACCCGGCCGAGGAGCTCGCGGCGGCCATGCCCGGCCCGGTCGCCGAGGACCTGGCCACCATCTCGGCCCCGCTGGACTGGTACGGCATCAACTACTACCAGCCGGCCAGGGTCGGCGCGCCCGGCTCGACCCCACCGCCCACAGTGGACGGGGTGGAGCTGCCGGACGGGCTGCCGTTCGACTTCCAGCTGATCGAGGGCTACCCGCTGACCGGCTTCGGCTGGCCGGTGGTGCCAGACGGGCTGCGCGAGATCCTGGTCGGCTTCCGGGACCGCTACGGCGACGCGCTGCCCCCGCTCTACGTCACCGAGAACGGCTGCGCGTACGACGACGGCCCGGACGAGCACGGCCGGGTGGCCGACACCCGGCGGATCGACTACCTCGACGCGCACATCCGGGCCGTGCGCGCGGCCATGGACTCCGGTGTGGACGTTCGCGGCTACTTCGTCTGGTCCATTATGGACAACTTCGAGTGGTCCGTCGGGTACTCGCAGCGGTTCGGACTGGTGCATGTGGACTACTCGACGTTGCGCCGCACACCGAAGGATTCCTATTTCTGGTACCGGGATCTGATCCGGTCATGAGCACCGCCGCGGTCACGGCCCTTGCCGAGCCCACCAAACCGGTGCCGGCCCGGTGGGTCGCGGCCATCTCGCTGGCCAACGTGGGGCTGTTCACGGCGTGGTTCGGCCCGATCCAGGTGCTGCTCGGCCGCGAGGCGCAAGCCCTTGCCCCGGCGCACAAGGAGGCCGCGCTCGGCGTGGTGGTCGGCGCCGGCGCGGCGTTCGCGCTCGTGGCGAGCCCGCTGTTCGGCGCGCTGTCGGACCGGACGGTGTCGCGGCACGGCCGGCGGCTGCCGTGGGTGGTGGCCGGCGGTCTCACCGGGGCGCTGAGCCTGCTGCTGGTGGCGTTCGCGCCGAACGTCGCCGTCATGACGATCGGCTGGTGCGCCACGCAGCTCACGCTGAACGCGATGTTCGCCGCGATCGTGGCCGCGGTGCCCGACCAGGTGCCGCACCGGCAGCGCGGGATGGTCGGCGGCTGGCTCGGCGTGGCGCAGACCCTCGGCATCGTCGCCGGCTCCGCGCTGGCGGCCGCGGCCGGCGGGCTGGTCGCCGGCTACCTGGCATGCATCGCGGTGCTCATCGTCGCCGCCGTGCCGTACCTGGTGCTGCGCCGGGATCTCGTGCTCGACCCGGCGCACCGGCCGGCCTGGGACACCAGGGCGTTCCTGCGCGGATTCTGGATCGACCCGCGGCGCCACCCCGACTTCGGCTGGGCCTGGCTGACCCGGTTCCTGATCAACCTGGGCAACGCGATCCCCTTGGTTTACCTGCTCTACTACCTGCAGGACGCGGTGCGCTACCCCGACCCGGACGCCGGCGTGTTCCTGCTGACCGCCACCTACGCCGGCACCCTGCTGCTCACCGTCGTGGCCGGCGGCGTCGCGTCCGACCGGCTCGGCCGGCGCAAGGTGTTCGTCCTGTGCGCCGGCGTCGTCATGTCCGCCGCGGCGCTGATCCTGGCCGGCGCGCAGACCTTCCCCGCCGCGATCGTGGCGGCGGCCGTGCTCGGGCTCGGTTTCGGCGTCTACACCTCGGTGGACTTCGCGCTGCTGACCGAGGTGCTGCCGAAGGCCGTCGACCGCGCCAAGGACCTGGGCGTGATCAACATTGCGGACACGCTCCCCCAGGTGCTCGCCCCCGCCATCGCCGCCCCGATCGTCACCCATCTCGGCGGCTACCCCGTCCTCTACACCGTCTCCGCCGCCCTCGGCGTGGCCGGCGCCGTGCTGGTCTACCGGATCCGCTCGGTGCGGTAAGGGTTGAATCAGGGGCGATCTCAGGGTGGCACCCGATTCGCCCGGCGGGTGCGGGCCCGATGCTGGTGATGGTTGGTTCACCAGGAGGAGGGACTTCACGTGGAGATCACCGGGCTTGTTTCCGCCCTCGTCATCGGGCTGGTCATCGGTGCGCTCGGACGCCTTGTGGTGCCGGGGAAGCAGGACATCTCGATGCCGATCACGATCCTGGTCGGGATCGCGGCCGCGCTGCTCGGCACCGCGGGCGCGAGCGTGATCGGGGTGGCGGACACCGAGGGCATCGACTGGATCGAGCTCGCCATGCAGGTCGGCCTCGCCGGGGCCGGGGTCGCCGCGCTCGCCGCCGCCCGCACCCGGCAGCCCCAGTGAGGTCGTGAGTCTTTTGTGGCCTATGGC
>NZ_DASZCQ010000168.1:0-1808 GCF_035942955.1 Actinophytocola sp.
GCGCGGTCCTGCTGCAACCGCGCCGGTCCCGGACCACCCAGAGGCTTCCCTTTCCGCAACCGACAGGCTACGCTCCGATTCTGGGAGCGCTCCCAGAAATCCGTCTACAAAGGATCTGACATGGTACGACGACGTACGCCGGTGGCGGCCGCGCTGGCGGCCGCGGTGGTCAGCAGCATGGTGCTCGGCGCGCCATCAGCCAAGGGAGCCGACTCGGTGTTCTATGTGGACCCGCAGACCCAGGCCGCCCGCTGGGTCGCCGCGAACCCGAACGACTCGCGGATGCCGGTGATCCGGGACCGGATCGCCAGCGTGCCACAGGGCCGCTGGTTCACCACTACCAACACCGCAACGGTCCGGTCCGAAGTGGACGCATTCACCGCGGCGGCCGCCGCGGCCGGCAAGATCCCCATCATGGTCGTCTACAACATGCCCAACCGCGACTGCGGCGGCGCCAGCTCGGGCGGCGCGCCCAGCCACGCCGCGTACCGGTCCTGGATCGACCAGGTGGCTCTCGGGTTGAACGGCCGCCCCGCCACGATCATCCTCGAGCCCGACGTGCTGGCCCTGATGAGCGACTGCATGAGCGAGGCGCAGCAGGCCGAGGTCCGCGCCTCGATGTCCTACGCCGGCCAGCGGCTCAAGTCCGGCTCCGCGTCCGCCCGGGTCTACTTCGACTCCGCCCACTCGGCCTGGCTGTCGCCAAGCGCCATGGCCGCCCGCCTGGTCGCGGCGAACGTGGGCAGCAGCGCCGACGGCATCTCCACCAACGTCTCCAACTACCGCACCACCAGCGCCGAGGTCACCTACGCCAAGGCCGTCATCGCCGCCACCGGCGTCTCCCGGCTCCGCGCTGTGATCGACACCAGCCGCAACGGCAACGGGCCTTTGGGCAACGAATGGTGCGACCCCGCCGGCCGCGCCATCGGCACCCCCAGCACCAACGCCACGGGCGACCCCATGATCGACGCGTTCCTGTGGATCAAACTGCCCGGCGAGGCCGACGGCTGCATCGCCGGCGCCGGCCAGTTCGTCCCGCAACGCGCCTACGACCTCGCGATCGCAGCCGGCGGTGGCGGCGACACCACGCCACCGTCGGTTCCGGGCACCCCGTCCGTCTCGGGGGTCACCTCGTCCGGCGCCACCCTGTCCTGGGCGGCCTCCACGGACAACGTCGGGGTCGTCGGCTACAACGTCTACCGCGAGCAGGGCGCCACGGACACCTTGCTGGCCCAGCCTTCCGGCACCTCGACAACCCTGACCGGCCTGAGCGCGAGCACCGCCTACCAGGTCTACGTCCGCGCCCGCGACGCCGCCGGCAACCTGTCCGCCAACTCCGGGTTGGCCAGCTTCACCACCCTGCCCGGCGGCGGTGGCGGCTCGTCGTGCGGCGTCCGCTACGTCCCCAACACCTGGAACGGCGGCTTCACCGCCGACGTGTTCATCACCAACGCCGGCTCCGCCACCATCTCCGGCTGGACCCTCACGTTCAGCTTCCCCGGCAACCAGATGATCACCAACCGCTGGAACGCCACCGTCACCCAGAACCAGCAAGCGGTCACCGCGACACCCGTCGACCACAACCGCACCATCGCCCCGAACTCGACCGTCTCGTTCGGTTTCCAGGGCACCTACAGCGGCACCAACGCCTCCCCGGCCGCCTTCACCCTCAACGGGACAAACTGCACAGTGGGCTGAGCGGGATGAAGGGCTCCCGCCCTCGCCTCGGGCAGGGCGGGAAGTCCTCGGCGACGCTCTGATCGCACATGCCGGAAACGGCGACCCGCGCCGCGTGCTCAGCGCGCGGC
>NZ_DASZCQ010000169.1:0-6872 GCF_035942955.1 Actinophytocola sp.
GACACCAGCAGCGCCGGCCGCGGCAGCAGCGCCCGCGGAAACTGGATGTGCACGTGGTGCCACGGTGCTCGGGTGGACTGATCTTCGACCATCCATCCGTCGAAGGGTCGGGACGAGTCGGCGAACACCATGTCTCCCGGACCGAGCACGGTGACCTGATCGTCGTGCGCAAACCGGTATTCGCCGCACACAAAGACGTACAGGCTGCAGTATTCAGGGTCGATCCGCCGGACCAGCTGCGCCGAGCGCGTCACCCGCATGGTCGATCCGGTCATGGCGTACACCCGCACCGCATCCAAGTCAAGCCGGCGCCAGCTGGCGTGAAAGCCGGTTGTGCTGTCGACCTGGCTGATAACCGGGATGGGCGGTCCTTTGGTCAGTTCGTAAACGTAGTCGAACCGGTCGGTGACGGGCAGGTCGTCGGTTCGGAACACGATGTCCATCATGCGGACGCTCCCGCGGGCGCTGGCGATCCTCAACAGAATAGCCAGGCCGACGGGTTGGTCAGCAATTCAAATATCGACCAGCTGCGCCTCAGGTGTCGGCGACGTCCGGACGCCGAGCGACGAGGAACGCCGCGGTACCCGGTAGGGCCGGCAACTCCCGCACCCCGGCGAAACCGGCTGAGGTGGCAGCCGCGGCCATCTCGGCGCTGGTCCACGGTGTGCCACCGTTCGACACGACGCGCCAAGCGGTGATCGTGTCGGTTCGGGTGGCACCGTAGTAGCCGACGATTCCGAAGATCATCACGCCGCCGGGCTTGAGTGCCTCGCGGAGTCTGGGCAGTGCGGCGCGAACGGCCGCCTGGGGGACGAAGACCACTGGGCACCAGGCGACATCGAACCTGGCGCGGTCGGTCAGCTCGGCCACGTCCTGCCGGCGCAGCTCTACCCGGTCCGCCACCATCGCGGCTACGACCCGGTCCTTGGCCATATCGAGCGCGTTGGGGAGCACGTCGATGCCGACAACGCGCAACGTCGGGATCGCGTCGCACAACCCGACCGCAATACCGCCGGTGCCGGTTCCCACATCGAGCAACATGGCTCCTGGCTCGCGCAGCAGGGCATCCAGCCCTTCCACCTGCGGCACGATCCGGGACAGGAATGGCAGGGCGCTGGCCTGCGACGCGTCACCTTGTGCACGCAGTGTCGCGTCGTCCTGGTTGGCCCAACCGGTCGTTCCGCTCGCGGCGACCACCATTTGACGCAGGTTGCCGATCAGGTTCAAGGCGCCCGCCGCGGCTGGATCGGCCAGCAACGCGGCGAGTCCGTCGATGGGGACCCAGTTTCCGTTCCCGGCGCGCTGGGCAAGCCCCGCCTGTCCCAGCACGGCGCCGTGCTCTTCGGTCAACTCCGCTTCTGGATTCTGCAGCAGCGTAGCCACCGCGGCCAGCATCCACGCGGAGTCGGCAAGCTCACCGATCCGTTCCCGCACCTGCTCGACAGCGCTCATAGGACCACCCAAACACATTTCCCGACCCGGCACGCCGGCGACCAACCTTCCCGTGCGCCTGCCGACAACTTCTGTGCGTCCGTCGTCAACCAGGTCTGACCGGCTTTCCGGCATCGTCTGTTGCGGCGGAGAACCGCCGCACGACGATAGGAAGTAGGAGCGAATGATCAACGACACGTGCGTGCTGGTGCGCGATGGAACGTACGGCGGCATTCAGGGTGGCACTTTCTCCGCGGGAATCTCCGCCGAATCTGCCGGTGCGGAACGGATCTGCCCGCGCTGAGGGTTTCCGGCCTCTTTCTGGCCGGAAGCCTTGACGCGGTGAGTCAAATCTTAGTTATCGCCTGTTCGGTTATCATGCTCGTTGTTGGTGCTGGGTTTGCCGTGCAAGCTGTCTCCTTTTACCGGGTCGCGGCAGCGAACAAGGGCCCTCATCGAAAATTGGAATCGTTCATTCAAAAATAATGGGTTTCGGAAACCGTGAACGCAATATCGCATCAACCGTTGACAGGCTCCCAAGTCACTATAGACAGCGAGAACCGTACTCATCTCAGCATTTCCGGGCGCTCGGTTACCGTCACCATGATCGCTCCGCAACGCGGATCTGAAACACGTTCTCTCGATGGATCACCTGCCGTTGGTGGTCCACCGACCGGCAACGTGGTGGTCGCGCAACAGGTGGCAAACGACACCACTTGGACCTGCGCCTTCGCTACAGCCAGGGGCGGCAAGGATGCGAGTATGTCCGCCTCACGAGCCGGGGATCGGGTGCGGTCGGACCTCACGAACACAAGCCTCCCCACCGAACAGGGTGCGGTCGGTTGTCGCGGAGAAACGCGGTCGCATCTGACCGACAAAACCATGCAGTCCTCGTGCAACTGCCGGGCGGCATCGTTGGTCGGGTGCAGGAACTGGCCGAGGAAGGTGTAGTGCGCCTCGATCCGCGTGATGACCGCTCGGTCGACCAGCTCGTTCAGCTCCAAGCAGGTCAGCAGCCCGTCGTAGGACAGGTAGTGCCGGTAGACGACCGTGGCCTTGGCCTGGTGTCCGCGCATGATCTTCTTGGTGTCGGCCGGCAGCTCGACGTACTCGAAGTAATCGTCTTGCTTCAGCCGCATGACTTCGGGCCGAAAATTCTGGAAGTGAAAGTAGTGGACCGGCACCTGGAAGTCCGGCTCGTCCTCGCCCTTCAAGCCCTCGAAGACGTACATGAGGTGCCGCCTGGGCGGACGCGGATATTTCTGGATGGCCAGGCAATTGGTCGTACCGGCTTCTTGCTGCTCTTTGAGCTTGGCCTGTTCACGTGACCATGAGCAGCGCGGTCTAGACTTCTCGCCTCAACCTGTTCACCCACCTTGGTGCGGTATCTACGCCATCCGCGAGTGGGCCCGGCACAACGGGTTCGACCTGGCCGACCGTGGCCGCATTCCCGACCATGTCATCGACGCCTTCGGGCAAGCCCAAGCCACTGCCAGCAAGACCACGAAGCGCCGGCGCAAGACCAAGCGACCAGCGGTCTCGGACTAAGCAGCCTGGCCGCATCGTCACCCACTACGTCGCTGGCGAGCGCTGCCTCCAACGCCCAGACGTTCGGGTGATCAATGACGGGTGTTCACTCAATTGGGTGACGTTGTCTGGCGGCAGCCCAACTGGGGGCTGTAGATTTACCCGGCTCATTCTCCTCATGGCCTGCAGCGACCGGAGGGAATGGACAGCGGGCCCGGCCCTCTGAGCGCCTGCAGAGGGTCGGGTCCTTCTGTGCCAATGCGGAAAATTGACGCCGGCCCGACCGATGCCCGCCGCATACGTGATCTTTTTTCTGTTAGAGACAGCGGCTCGGCGATAGCGCCTAGCGAAAGTCGTGCCATTACTACTTCAAGTACCGCATGAGATGTCGCTAATGCCTTTGGCGAAACATTTGGGCGGTCTGCTCGGCAGCAGCGCCCACTAATACGCCATGGCGCTGGTAGAGCAGGTCATACGCGGCCACGGCATCCCGCAGCACCACCCCTGAGCAATGCCGCGTCGCTGGCGCCGGTCGCGGCTCACTCACCGCCATACCTCCAGATGGTGGAGACCGGGTGGTGACGATGCCTGCGAGCATCCGGGTATCGGACCGACGCATAACGCGATTATTCTAACTTGACCTGATTGATACTTTGACCTGCGTACTTGATCTCGTGTCTGGGAGAGTCATAGGCTTAGCGGTGGCATCGTGTCAATTGACGAATAAACGTCTGTGGTAACGGGTTTACTGTAGTGAAATGTGTGCGCGCTGCCGGAGAGGGGTCGTGATGGCGGACGAGACGAACGCGGGCGGTTAGCAGACAAGCTGACTATCTTGTTCGCCATCACACGCTGCGCGACGGTCAGGAATATAATAATGAGCAACAGGTTGCCGCGGTGGTCTGCGCGCGGGGAGAGGTCACGATCTCCCAAAGTTATATTTGGCAGCTCCGTAAATCCAAGAAGGATAATCCGACGTACAAGCATCTGCAGGCGCTGGCCGGGTACTTCGGTGTTCTGGGCCGTTATTTCGTCGACGACGAGGTGACCGATCGGGTCAACCAGCAGCTGCGTGCAGAGCAGCTGCGGCTCAACGAGCTCGCTCGACGCGACGACGTGCAGCTGATGGCCATGCGCGCCGGACAGCTGTCAGCTTGTCCTGGCTGGGAGCCGTTCACAGTTGCCGTTCGGCTCGGGGACCGGGGTGTTTTCTTGTGTGGTCGGTATTCTCGGGTTCATGTCGGCTCTTGGGGCTCGGCTTCGGCTGATCCGGTGGCACCGTGTGGGGGCTGTGGCCGGACAGCTGCCGCCGAACGTCTCCGCGTTCACCGGTCGGGTGGATGCTGTGGCCGGCCTGGATGATCTCGTCGGCACGGTGCCGGTCGGGCTGATCACCGGCACGGCGGGGGTGGGCAAGACGGCGCTTGCCATCCACTGGGCGCACCGGGCTCGGGATCGTTTCCGCGACGGACAGTTGTATGCCAATCTGCGCGGGTACGACCCGGACCTGCCCGCGACCCCGGCCGAGGTGCTGAACCGTTTTCTGGCCGCGCTGGGTGTGGCGGGCCGGGACATCCCGGCAGAGGTGGAGGAGCGCGCGAGCATGTTCCGCGCTCTGGTCGCCGGCCGGCGGATGCTGCTGGTGCTGGACAACGCGTCCTCGGTCGAGCAGTTGCGCCTACTGCTGCCGGGCACACCCTCCTGCTTCGTGCTGGTGACCAGCCGCGACAGCATGCCCGAGCTGGTGGCCGGATACTGCGCCCGGCGGCTGGAGCTTGACGTGCTCACCTCCGGCGAGGCTATGGCGTTGCTGCGGACTCTGGTCGGTGCCCGGCTGGACGCCGACCCGGACGCGACCGCGGACCTCGTGCGGCACTGCGCGCGGCTTCCGCTGGCCCTGCGCATCGTTGCCGAGCTGGCGAACCGGCGGAGCACCACCCCGTTGGCGGAACTGGTGCTGGAGCTGGACGACCGGCGCCGCCGCCTGACGGTCCTGCGAGCCGGCCCGACGGCCGTGCCGGCGGTGTTCTCCTGGACCTACCGCCAGCTGCCCGCGCAGGCCGCCCAGCTGTTCCGCCGGCTCGGCTGGTACCCCGGCCCGGACATCGACCTCCCCGCAACCGCCGCGCTCGGCCGGGTCGGCGTGCACGAGGCGGGCGAGCTGGTGGCCATGCTCGGCCGGGCGCATCTGGTGCAGGTCGACAACGGCCGGATCACCATGCACGACCTGCTCCGCGACTACGCGGCAGACCTAGCCACGACCCAGGACAGCGCGGCGGACCGCTCGGCTGCGCTGTCCGCGCTCCTCGACCACCATCTGATCACGGCCGCCCGGGCGATTGACCTCTACGCTCCGTACGAGCCGGCGTCGTCCCGAGTTGGCCCCGCGGCATTCGCCGACCCCGCGGCGGCGTTGGCATGGCTGGACACCGAACGCGCCAACCTAATCGCGGTCGCACTCTACGCCGCCGACCACGGCCGGCCGGACCACACTGCCCAGCTGTCCCGCATCCTGTTCCGCTACCTGGATCTGAGCGCCCACTACGACGACGAGGCGCTGCTGCACACCGCCGCCCTACGCACCGTGGACCCCCGTGACGCCATGCCGGTGCTCGGCAACTACGGCGCCGTGCTGTGGCGCCGCGGGCGCTACCACGACGCGCTGGCCCACTGGCAGCGCGCCCTGGAGCAGGCTCGGCACATCGGCAGCCGCCACCACGAAGCACGCATGCTCGGCAACCTTTGCACCGTCCACGTGCGACTCGGCAACTACCAACTCGCGCTCACCCTTGGCCGGCGCGCGATCGCCCTCCTGCACGACGTGCAGGCCCACTACGGCGAAGGGATAATTCTCGAGAGCCTGGGCTTGGCCTGCCGAAAACTCGGCCGCCACGAGGACGCGCTCGGCCACTACCATCAGGCCCTCGCCACCTTCCGCCGGATCGGCGCCCGCCACGAAGGCGACGTGCTGAGCAACATCGGTCTCACCTACGCCGAGCTGGGCTATCACCAGGAAGCCCAATACCACCAGCACGAAGCCCTAGCCATAATCCGCCAGTTCGACCAACCCCAATACGAGGCCGAGGTGCGCAACAACCTCGGTATCACACTGCGCCTCGCCGGCTCGCCCCAACAGGCGATCCCCCACCACCGCCACGCCCTGACCATCGCCACCCGACTCGGCGACCGCTACGAGCAGGCCAGAGCCCACGAGGAACTCGCCCGCGCACACACCGCACTGGCCGACCCGCACACCGCCCACCACCATCACAACCAGGCCCGTGCCCTACACACCGCCATGGGCACACCACCACGCTGAACGACGACGACGCTTTGCGGGCTCTGGTTGGTTGGAGGGGCCGACGCGGACCGATCGGGGTGCGGTCCTGCGCGAGGACTGCCAATGGTACGGCCGGCAGACGGCTGCAGCTCAGCGGTGTTCGCGATGTGACGGTCGCGTTGTCCGGACGACCGGGATCGGGTGAGGTCGGTGAACGGGCCCGGCCCCTTGTCGGAAAGAGGTCCGGGCCATCAATTCGGCTTGGGCGTATGACGAGGTTTCTGTCGATATAGTCACCGCCGTTTCCCGCCGATGCATATTTCTGCCGGCACACCAATAGCATGAGACTAACTGGGTGCTGCTATTTGACAAGCCCCAGCAATCTATCCGCCCGTCTGCGTTGGTTTGGTGGTGTTAGTGTTAGTGGATGACGCCGGCGCGTATGGCTAGTGCGACTATTTGTACGCGGTTGCGGGCGCCGAGTTTTTGACCGATGAGCTTGGCCCCGTTGGCCGGACACGTCGGGTGTGGGGTCAGTGATCTTGGTCTGACCCGGTGTGGAGGGCTTCAAACGTGATGGGGCTGTGCATTCCGATACTGGAGTGTCTCCGTTTCGGGTTGTACCAGCATTCTA
>NZ_DASZCQ010000170.1:0-32716 GCF_035942955.1 Actinophytocola sp.
GCGGTGTGGTGTGCGCACACCGCGGCGCGCCCACGGAAGCGGCCGCACGGACTCCCCTGGGCACGGTGGTGCTCGCGGCGCACCCCCAGGGTGTCGCGGCGCACCACTCGGCATCACTGACGGTAGTGATCTGGCCTGGCGAGGAGGCTGGAACGTATCTGGACCCGGATCGGGTACGGAACGTGATAGAGGAAGGGCTCTGACCTGGCATGATTGACCCGTTCGGGTGAAGTGACGCGATGGAGGGGCAAAACCGAGGCCAGTACGAGCGGCAAGAGCGTTCTTGCCGGGTAGGGGGTCATCGCCGTGGACCATGGGTCGGCGTCCTTTGGCGAGGCGGTGCGGGCGCACCGGATTCGGGCCGGGTTGACCCAGCAGGACCTGGCAAGGCGGGCGGGGGTGAGCGTCCGCGCGGTGCGCTACATCGAGCAGGGTCAGACGAGCCGGCCGCGGCGGGAGTCGGTGCGCCGCCTGGCCGAGGCCGTCGGCCTTCCCGATCACGCACGGTGGTCGACCGGTGACGTGGGCGCCGAGCGGTTCCGGATCGGTGTGCTGGGTCGGCTGGAGCTGCGGCAGGGTGCCCGACCGGTCGAGCTCGGTCCGTTGAAGCAGCGGTGCCTGCTGGCGCTGCTGGCGGTGCAGCCGAACCGGGTGGTGCAGCGGGAGGAGATCATCGACCTGCTGTGGGGCTCGCGGCCGCCGGACAGCTGCCAGAACCTGGTGCACACCTACGTGTCCCGGCTGCGCAAGGTCACCGCAGGCGGGCCGGCCGACCGCTCGGCGCTGATCTCGTTGGCCCGCGGCGGTTACCGGCTGGCCGTGCAGGCCGACCAGCTCGACCTGCTGCGGTTCGACGAGCTCGTCGACCGGGCGGCCGAGGCGCGTCGCCGGGATCCGGAGGAGGCGCTTGCGCTGTGGGAGTCGGCGCTGGGGTTGTGGCGCGGCCCGGTGCTGGCGGACCTGCCGGACCGGGTGCGGCATCACCCGGTGGCCACGGCGGTGGCGAGCCGGCGGATCGCCACGGCGCTGAGCTATGCCGACACCGCGCTGGGCCTCGGGCGGCACGAGGCGGTGGTGGAGGCGCTGCGCGGGTTGGTGCACGCCGAGCCGCTGCACGAGGGCCTGCATGCCCGGTTGATGTTGGGGCTGGCTGGTTCCGGGCAGCAGGCGGCGGCGTTGCGGCTGTTCGCCGATCTGCGTGCCCGGTTGGCCGACGAGCTGGGCATCGAGCCCGGGCACGAGATCGTGGCGGCGTACCTGCGGATCATTCGCAACGAGGTGGGCGCCGACGCGGTGGCGGCCGGCCCGTTGCGGGTGGCGACCAGCCATCCCACGCCGGCGCAGCTGCCGGCCGACATCGGTGGGTTCACCGGCCGGCAGGAGGACCTCGCGCGGCTGGACGCGGTGCTGGCCAAGCGCAACAGCGCGCGGAACACCGCGGTGGTGATCGCGGCGATCACCGGCAGCGCCGGCGTCGGCAAGACGACGTTGGCGGTGCACTGGGCGCACCGGGTGCGCGACCAGTTCCCGGACGGCCAGCTCTACGTGAACCTGCGCGGCTACGCCTCGGACTCGCCGGTGCGGCCGCTTGAGGCGCTGACCCGGTTCCTGCACGCGCTGGGGCTGCCGGCCGAGCGGGTGCCGGTGGACCGGGAGGAGGCGGTCGGGCTGTACCGGACGCTGCTTGCCGACCGGCGGGCGTTGATCCTGCTGGACAACGCGGCCGGCGCCGAGCAGGTGCGCCCACTGCTGCCGGGCAGCCCGGGCTGCCTGGTGCTGGTCACCAGCCGGGCCCGGCTGGACGGGTTGACCGCCACCGAGGGCGCCGACCGGATCACCCTCGACGTGCTGGAGCCGCCGCAGGCGCGGCAGCTGCTCGAGGGGATGGTCGGCCAGGACCGGACCGGCGCCGAGCCGGACGCGGTCGCCGAGCTGGCCGAGGCGTGCGCGTACCTGCCGCTGGCGCTGCGCATCGTGGCGGCGAACCTGGCCTCGCTGCCGCACACCAGCATCGCCGACTACACCGACGAGCTGCGCAAGCGCGGCCGGCTGACCGAGCTGGTCGTTGCCGGCGACGACGAGGGCGCTGTCCGGGCGGCGTTCGACCTGTCCTACGACACGCTCGAGCCCGCGGCGCGGCGGCTGTTCCGGCTGCTCGGCCTCGTACCCGGCCAGGACTTCACCGCCGACGTCGCGGCCGCGCTGACCGGGACCGGCGTGCCGGACGCGCGAAGACAGCTCGGTCAGCTCGCCGCCGCGCACCTGGTCGGCGAGCACGCGGCGGGCCGGTACCAGTTCCACGACCTGCTGCGCGAGTACGCGGCCGACCGCGCGCGCAGCGAGGACGGGGCCGCCGCCGTGCGGGCCGCCACCACGCGGATGTTCGGCTACTACCTCGGCGCCACGGACGCGGCAACCCGCCTGCTCTACCCGCACGTCCTGCGGCTGCCGGACGCGTCTGGCCAGCCCACCCCGCGCACCGTCGACCTGACCACGGAGGCCGCCGCGATCGCCTGGCTGGACGCCGAGCTGCTCAACCTCGTGGCCGCGGTGCGCGCCGCCGAATCCGGGCCGCGGCACTACGCGTGGCTCATCGCCGACTCGCTGCGCGGCTACTTCGTCGCGCGCGGCCACGCCGCGGAGGGCCTTGCGGTGTGCCAGTCCGCGCTCGCCGCCGCGGTGCAGGAGGCCGACCAGGCCGCCGAGGCGTCGATCAACGACCTGCTCGGCCTGATCCACTACAACCTCAGCGACTATCCCAAGGCGATCAGCCACCACTTCAAGGCGCTGGCGCTCAACCGCCGGGCCCAGAACGCCCTCGCCGAGGCGAGCTCGCTGCACAACCTCGGCCGCGTCCACTCGCAGCTGGGCAAGCCGGCCCAGGCGGCGCTGTACTACGAGCAGTCGCTGACCATCAACCGGCGCATCGGCAACCGGTACGGCGAGGCCAACGACCTCAACTACATCGGCACCGCGTGGCTGTCGCTCGGCCGTCCGGACCGGGCGATCACCCACCACACCCAGGCCCTCGAGCTCAACCAGGAGCTCAAGCTCACCTCGTTGAACGGTCTCGGCCTCGCCCACTGGGCGCGCGGCGAGCTGGATCGGGCGGTGCGGATCCACACCGAGTGCCTCGCCGTCTGCCGGACGATCGGGCACAAGCTGGGCGAGGCGAACGCCCTGGTGTGCCTGGCCGAGACCAACTGCGACGCCGGCCGGTACCGGGAGGCGTTCGCGCAGGCTCAGCTGGCCATCACCCAGAGCCGGCAGCTCGGCGAGCGGCGCAGCGAGGTCGGCGGCCTCGACGTCCTCGCGACCGTCTACCTGCGCCGGGACCGGCACGAGATCGCGGCCCGCTACTTCGCCGACGCGCTGCAGATCGCCAGGGAGATCGGGTTCGGCTTCGGCGAGACATCGGTCCTCATCGGACTGTCCACGACGCTGCGGGCCGCCGGCCGGGTCCCGGAGGCGCTTGCGCACTGCCGGGACGCGCTCGCCGTGCTGCACGACTCCGGCATGCGGCTGCTCGAAGGCCGGGCGCTGACCGAGCTGGCGCACGGCTACCTCGACCTGGGCCACCTCGACCAGGCCGCGACGCATGCCCACCAGGCGTTCAAGGTCGTGCGGGAACGCCGGCAACGCCTGGCCGAGGCCCGGACCCGTCTGGTGCTCGGCCTGATCCGCCGGGCCGAGCACGACCTCGACGGGGCCCGCGCGCACTGGCGTGCGGCGCTGGACATCTTCACCGACATCGGCACCCCGGAGGCGGCCGAGGCCGCGGCGTTGCTGTCGGAGGACTGACGGGCCCGCTACGCCGACCGCGGGAGGCTGGCCAAGCGGACCTGGTCGCGGCCGTTCTCCTTGGCCTCGTACACCGCCGCGTCGGCGATCTTCAACAGCTCATCCAACTCGGAGCCGTGCTGCGGGTAGACCGCGATGCCGACCGACGTGGTCCGGCCGGCGATCGCCACGGGGCCGCCACGCTTGTCCGTGGTCGGCACCTGCAGGCCGGAGACCGTCTCGCGGATGCGTTCGCCGGCCGCGACCGCCTCGGGGGTGCCCATGTCGGGGAGCAGCAGCACGAACTCCTCGCCGCCGAACCGTCCGATGACGTCGCCGGGGCGGGTCGCGCTGCGCAGCGCCGCGGCGACGACCTCCAGCACGTCGTCGCCGGCCGGGTGCCCCCAGGTGTCGTTGATCGACTTGAAGTGGTCGAGGTCGACCATCAGCACGGCCGAGGGACTGTTCGCCCGGCTCGCGCGCTCGAACGCCCGTTCGGCCGCTTCGTGCCAGCCGCGCATGTTGAGCAGGCCGGTCTTCGGATCGGTGCGCACGTCGACCTGCAGCTGCCGAACCTCCGCGATGCGGTTGCCGATCACGCTGATCACCACCATGATCGCCAGCGCGGCCGGGATGTTGACCACCAGGATCGCCGTGAGGATGCCGAGCGCGATGGTGAGCGCCTCGAGCTCGTTGTCCTCCTTCGTGCCGAGCACCGTGCGGATGGACGGCTTCGTGGTGCTCAGCAGGATCGCGCCCGCGCCGATGATCAGCGCCTGGGCGCCGAAGTAGACCAGCCCGGCCAGGCCGAGGACGCCGAACTCGGCGAACGAGCTCGGCACGTCGAGCTCGGTCAGCCGGCGCTCGTCGAACAGGACCAGCACGCCGTAGGTGACCATCGCGGCGAGCAGCATGCTTCCGGCCGAGAAGGTGAACCGGTACAGCGGGCGCCGGGCGACGAACCAGCGCTGGGTTCGGCTCAGCACGATCAGCAGCAACGCCAGGTGGATGGGCAGCACGACCACGGCCGGAAACGACCAGATGCCGGTCAGGTCGATGTGCACGGTCGGCTTCCTGGTGCTGCGGCGCCGCTCCTCCTGCCGTCGCGACATCTGGATGTGGATGGTCGCGCAGATCGCCAGGGCGGCGAAGCGGAACCAGTCGACCTGGGTGGGGGCGGGGGTGGTCACGGTGAGCCAGACCATGGCGACGACCGTGAGCGCCTCGATCACCAACAGATAGCACTTGAGCCGGGTGCGCTGTGTCCAAAACGCCCAGTGCCGCGGATGAGCACGAAACCGCAGTTTGGTATGGTCGCCGGCGCTTTGATCAATCACACTAGTGGATGACAGCCGAAGACCATCCCGGGCCTGCCCCGGACGCCCGTTGACCCCGTCCGAGGCCTGCCCGGCCCCATCGTGAGCGGTGAACGTCATGGGCCCAGGTCCTCCATCCGTGTCACACCCAAGTGTGCCCCGAATGGGACATGATCCGTCACAGCCCCCCACCAGATAGCATTTGTCCGCCCCAGCCCCCGTCCCCACGCGGGAGGTGACCCCGATGCGTGACCGTGAATTATGATCATCCCCTGAGCCCCCGAAGCTCCAAGGATCGTGCCAGTGCCGACTTCGCCGGCGAGGGACAAGCCGCGTGCCGGATCGCGAACCTGACCCCCCGCTAGTTTGTCGTTCCCGCGCCGCGCTTCGTGAGGGTTGCTCGGTAACCTGACTCCGACCGCGCCGATCGTTGGATCCCGGCCCAGGCGACGGTCGCCGGGATCGCGATCAGGACACCGAGCAGGCCGGCCAGCGCGACCGTCGTCATGGCCGAACCGATCCATTGCGCAACCGCGCCGCCGAGCGCGACCCCCACCCCCTGCGCCACCCGCATACCCGTGCGGGCGATTCCGAACGCCCCGCCGCGCAGGCCGTTGGGCGCCCAGGTGTTGAACGTGGCGCCGACCGTGATCGAGTACGCGCCGGTCGCCCCGGCCAGGGCCAGCAGGATCAGCGCGAGGGCCAGGTTGGGGTGGAGCACGAAGCCGATCAGCACCCCCACCGAGCCCGTCGCGAGCACACCGACCAGCCGGATCCGCATGTCCGGTGCGACGAAGTGGGACAGCAGGAACGCGCCGACCACGAAGCCGAGCGGGTCGGCGGCGAGCAGCCAGCCGACCGCCGCCGACGACACACCCATCTCGTGGGCGAGCGGCGCGGCCAGCCCCTCCGGCACGACCACGAGGCCGACCAGCCAGGTCAGCGTGAGCAGCACCCGCATCCGGCGCTGGCCGAACACCCAGCGAGCCGCCCGGAACCAGCCGTCGTCCTTGTTCCCGGCCGCCGGGCGGTCCTTCATCCAGCGGTGCACGACCAGGGCGCTGACCACGAACGTGGCGGCGTCCAGGGCGAGCGCCCAGGACGTCCCGATGGACACGACGAGCAGACCGCCACCGGCAAGGCCGAGCAGCATGAGCGTGTTCGTGGTGATGCCGCGCAGGTCCTGGCTGCGCAGGTAGACCGCGTCGTCGGTGAAGATCTCGCGGGCCGCCGACTGCTGCGCGGCAAGGGCGGGGGACTGGACCAGCTGCACCACGAAGACCAGTGCGGCCAGCGCCCCGATGTGCATGCCGGGAATGGCCATCAGGCCGACAAGCACGGCCTGGATCAGCGAGCACACCACCATCAGCGCGCGGCGTGGGAAGCGGTCGGCCAGCTGGGACAGGCCGAGCCCGCCGGCCAGGGCCGGGAGGAACGTCAGCGCGTAGACCACGGCGGCCCACCAGGCCGAGCGCGTGCGGTCGTAGACCAGGATCATGAGCGCGACCTTGGCCAACTGGTCGCCGGCCACCGACTGGCCCTCGGCGAACCAGAGCGCGCGGAACTCCGTGACCGCGAGCGCCGCGGTCATCTTCGGCGTTCCGTTGTTGCTCACATCCAGCCCTGTGTCGACTGCGGTCGTCGTGGTGGGTAGCGCATCGCGCCGCGACGTTGGCGCAGCCGGCAACGCTTGAGACTCCAAGCCGGTCGAACGCTTGCTCCCCGCGACGAGATGGCCCCTCGGTCATCGCGTCGTTGCTCAGAGTACCGGCACTGGGCAGGGCCGTGGAGGCGACCGATCGTCGGGCCAGGTTCCCAGTTGCCATTCAGGTCACGCCGTGGCCGGGGTCAGCCAGTCGCGCAGGCGAGGGGGCATGCGCTTCTCGAGGCCGTAGGGCTCGAGGTGGGCCTGGAACACCTCGGTGAAGGCGCGGTCGACGGTGTCGGCGTCCCAGATGTCGCGCTCCAGGATGGGGAACTTGAGGTAGGGCTGCCCGACGAGATGCAGTTGCGGGCCGTTGCAGCGGATCATCTGGCCGGTGATGCCGGCGGACCGGTCGCTGATCAGGAAGACCACCAGCGGGGCGATCCGGTCGGGCGTGCGGTCGGGCGGGCACTTGCGCAGGGCGCGCTCGGAGGACCAGACCATGCGGGTGTGGGCGAGTGGGCAGACCGCGTTGACCCGGATGCCGACCGCCTCGAGGTCGAGGGCCCAGGAGTAGGTCAGCGAGGCCACCGCGCCCTTGCTGGCCGAGTAGGTGGCCAGGGTGCGCTGGCCGAGCGAGGCGCCGGAGGAGATGTTGACGATGGACCCGCCGCCGGTGTCCTTCATGGCGCGCAGGGCGGCCAGTCCCGTGTAGAGGGTGCCGAGCAGGTTGACCTCGATCAGCTCTCGGGCCCGGTCGGGGTCGTCGTCCCAGGGCAGCACCTCGTAGTGGATGCCGGCGTTGTTGACCAGGCCGTCGACCCGGCCGAACCGCTCGACGCACAGGTCGACGATGGCCTGCGCCGCCTCGGCGTCGGTCACGGTGTGCGTGCTGACCACCGCGGGATGGCCCTCCGCGCGCATGGCGTCGGCCACCCGGCGGGCGGCGTCGGCGTCCACGTCGTTGACCACGACCATGGCGCCCGCCCGGCCGAGCTCGACCGCGAACGCCTCCCCGAGGCCCCTGCCCGCTCCCGTCACCACCACTGCCTTGCCGTCGAGTGATGTCATCTCGCGCCTCCCCGTCTATCCATCACCTCGCAAGCTCGGTGATGCGGACCCCGTCGCCTCGCAAGCTCGGCGACGGGGCAGTGTTCAATGGCTCGCTCGCAAGCTCCCTCGCGCGCGGCTGCCGTACCTGGGCACCAGTGTTGGGCTTGGGGTGGTTGATCGGGGACGGTCCGCGACGGATGGGCCGCTTCGTGCGGCAAGCGCGGGATTCCCGTTTGGTCGCGCTTTACGCCGGGGCGTTGAGCGGCGGTTGAGCCGAATGGTCCAGGTGCCGGACCCGCACGTACAGCATGGGCAGCAGTGACAGTGTCAGCGACAGCACGCCGGCGACCAGCACGGCGGGGTCGAGGCCGAGGCCGGCCACGGCCAGCCCACCGAGCACGCCGCCGACCGGCAGACCGGCGAAGGACAGCGCCGCGGCCAGGCCGAACACCCGGGTGTGCAGGTCGACCGGGACCCGTTCGTACATCAGGGTCACCAGGATCGGGTTGACCGCCGAGGTGGCCACCCCGGACAGGAAGGTCACCGCAAGCACCAGCGCCAGCTCGTGGCTGAGCCCCAGCACGAGCAGGCGCGGGGCGCTGCCGAGCACCGCGCCGAGGGCGAACGTGCGGTACGGCGGCAGCCTGGTGGCCAGCGCGGTGACCCCCACCGACCCGACCACCGCGCCGCCCGCGTAGGCGCCGAGGATCAGGCCCAGCCCGGCCGGCGAGCCCAGCACCTCGGACACCCAGACCGGGATGAACACCGCGACGCTGGCCTGGCTGAACAGGTTGAGCAGGAACGTCACCATGATCATGGCCAGGAGCATCCGGCTGGCCGCCAGGTGCCGTGCCCCGGAGCGCAGCGCGGCCAGGTACGGCTCCGCCCGGCCGCGGCGCGGGGTCCCCGGGCGCACCAGCGCGCCGACCACCGCGGCGCACACGGCGAACGTGCCGCCGTCGACGAGCACCGCGCCGCGCGCACCGAGCCAGAAGATGAGCAGCCCGCCCAGCGGCGCGCCGACGAGCATGCCCGTCCGGTTCAACCCCTCGAACACGGCGGTGGCCTTGGCGATCGGGACGCCGGCCGCCTCCGCCATGGGGCGCAGCAGGACGTTCTTGACCCGATCGCCGACGCCGCGCAGTGCGCCGATGACCGCGACCAGGGCGGCGAGCGCCGGGAAGCCCAGCCCGGGGATCACCGCCACCGCCACGGTGGCCAGCGCGCTGCCGGCGTCGGCGACGACCGACGCGCGGCGCAGCCCCACCCGGTCGGCCAGCGGCGCGGCCAGCACTCCGGACAGCACGTACGGCACCATCTCCGCGCCGGCGATCAGCCCCATCAGCGCCGGGTCGCCGGTGGTCACCAGCACCAGCCAGGGAATCGCCAGCATCGAGATCCGGGTGCCGAGCGCGGTCACGACGGCGGCCGTGCACAGCGCGACCAACCCACCGCGCCGGCTCATGTCTCCTGGTCGTGCACCCAGGCGCCGAGCAGGCCGCGGAAGTGCGCGACGAACCGGTCCTGCTCAGCCGCCGGGTAGGTGGACCGCACGGTGTCCACGAGCAACCGGTCGAAGTCCGCCGACCGCACCCAGTCGTACACCACTTCGTCCACATGAGACAGTCGAGAGGCGCAGAAGTCCTGGTACCGCTCGGTTTCGAAGTACTCATCGGCGAGGCGGCGGTACTCGGCCAGCTTGTCCCGGTAGGACAGATCGGTGCGGTCGGCAATGTCGAAGTACTTGCTGGTCTCCAGATCAAGGCGGGGACGGCGGCCGGTGGCGCAGCAGAACACGGTCCACCTGACCAGCGCGGCCATGGCCCACGGGAAGTAGTAGTGCAACGAGGTCAGCGCCACGTCCGGGCAGGCGTTGGCGTAGTCGATCGGGTGCACGTCGGCGCCGCGCACCAGCGTCTCGCAGGAGTTGAACTCCCACCGGAAGAACGCGTTGATCAGCCGGGAGATCGTGGTGACCTCCCAGCCGGCGTCCGGGTCGAGGAAGCCGTGCTCGACGGCGTACCGGTCATGCATCGGCAGCTCGGGCCGGAACTTCATCACCATGGTCTCCGGGCCGATGGACAGCGACCGGGCGAACACGTCGTAACCCTCCACAGCGGACTGCAGGTGCATCAGCCGCTCGCCCGAGGTGTCGTAGGCCCGGTGCAGCTCCGCGCTGTTGCGCACCCGGGACACCCCCACCCAGGCGCCGCCGTCGTACGGCTTCATGAACAGCGGGTAGCCCAGCCGCTCGGCGATCGCGTCCAGATCGAACGGTCGGTTGTACCGGGCGGCGGTGTAGGCGTACCGGGCGTTGTCCACCGGATGCTTGAACGGCACCAGCACGGTGTCCGGAACCTTGAGGCCCAGCCGCATCATCGCGCAGTAGGCCGCGTGCTTCTCCATGGACTGGAAGGTGAACGGGCTGTTGAGCAGGTAGACGTCGTCCATCAGCGCGATCTTCTTCAGCCACTCGCGCGGGTGGTAGTACCAGTAGGCGAGCCGGTCGATCACCAGCGAGTGCCGCGGCTTGTACCGCAGGTCGAACGGCTCGATGGTGACCCGCTTGATGTCGAACGTGTGCGTCGTTCCGGAGCCGTCCTTGATCGGCCCGAGCCGGCGGGTGATCTCGGTGAACGCCGTCGGCCAGTCCTCCTCGGTGCCCAGCAGCAGGCCGACCACATGATCGACATTCACGGCTCGGACCTCCTTGTCCGTCAACAGAAGCGCGGCAGGTGATGGGCCAACTGGGCGCGCCAGGACGGCCAGTCGTGCGGCACGTCGTGGCCCCACAGGTCCAGCTCGACCTTGATGCCCTTGTCCTTGAGCAGCGCGGCCATCCACTTCGTGGACTCCAGCGCGCCGGTGGTGTCCTCCCACCGGCCCTGGCCGCACACCAGCAGCACGGACAGCCTGGAGCGCAACCAGTCCAGGTGCTCGCCGTGCAGGTTCGGCACGTAGCTCACCGGGTTGTTGAAGTAGGTGCTCATGCCGCGCTCGCCCCAACCCCGCCAGCTGGTCGTGTCGTAGTTGCCGGAGAAGCACATGGCCAGCACGAAGATGTCGGCGTGCCGCAGCGCGATGTTCAGCGCGTGGTAGGCGCCCAACGAGCAGCCGGCGGTGATGATCTCGACCGGCCCGCCGCCGCAGTCGTCGGCGATGAACGGCGCGACCGTGCCGACGATCCAGCCCTCGTACCGCTCGTGCTGCCGCGCGCGCTCCTCGACCGGCAGGTGGCCGGCCGACCAGCTGGCGCCGTCGAACGAGTCGACGCAGTACAGCTTGACCCGGCCGGCGCTCAGCAGCCCGCCGACCGCGCCGACCAGGCCGTTGGACTCCGCGTCGTGCGCGTTTCCCTGCTCGGTGGGGAACAACAGCACCGGGCGGCCCCAGTGCCCGTGCACCAGGACCCGGCCGTCCGGCAACGAGACCTCACGCATCTCTTACCCGCCCGCCGTCCCCCCACCGCGTCCCCGAGTCGGCCCAAACCTTTGCGAGCAGGTCGACCAGGTAGGGGTCGAACGAGTCCCGCCAGGCGACGTAGTTGTGCGCGTCGGGCACCTCGTGCAGCGTCGCCGGATAGCCCTGGCGGCGCAGGGTGGCGGCCATCAGCCGGTTGTTGTGCACGTTCTCCTCGGCCGTGCCGCAGGTGAGGGTGGTCGGCACCGCCCGCCCGGATCCCTGACCGCGCAGCACCGCGGCGACGTAGCGGATGATCCGGTTGTAGTAGCGGAAGTCCTTCTCGACCTCGTCGTACTGCGGCACGAAGAAGCTGCCCGACTGGAGGAACAGCCCGGCCACCTGGGTGGGGTGCCGCCGCTGGATGTGCAGCGCCGCCAGCCCGCCGAGGCTGGCGCCCATGAGCACCACCGGCCCGTCCGTCCCGAGCGTGCGGCGCAGCTCCGGGAGCACCGAGCCGACCATCGCCGTGGCGTAGGCGGGATTGGCCGAGTACCGCTCGTCCCGGGCGCCGGGGGTCGCGAGGGCGAGGTGGAACGGCGGTACCCGGCCGTGGCGCACCATGGTCGCGGCGAACCGGCCCAGCGCCGCCAGCCGGTCGTACTCCGGCCCGTCGTGCGCCACCAGCAGCCGGGACGTCGGCTCGTCCGGAGACAGCACGGTGATCTCGACCGGGCCGACCCCGGTGGACACGTTGAGCTCTGCGCCGATCGGCCAGGCCTGCTCCCCGGCGAGCCACGCCGGCGCCGCGTAGTCCGGCATGCCGAGGACCGACTTGTCGCCGAACGCGCCCGGGGTGAGCACCGGGTTGGTCGGGTCGGTGACGGTCTCGCTGGCGCCGTCCGGGTGGTACAGCGTGAGCTGGTACTCCATCCGCCTGATCGGTGGGCGGGGCAGCGTCAGCGTCCAGGCGCCGGCGGTCTCGTCGTACCCGAACCGGGTGTCCTGCCCCGGCAGGTCGAGCTCGTGTCGCAACTCCACTCCGACCAGCCGGCGGTTCGGGTCGGCCAGCGAGAAGGCGATCGTCTCGTCGCCCACCCGCGGCCCGACCGCCACCGGTGCGGCATGCGGCTCGGCCATACTCCGACCCTAACCGCGCAGCGCGCACCATGGTCGACAAGCGCAAGTTTGCCGCTCAGGTGCGCATGGCGGCCACGACGGGGCCGGACGACACTGTCGGCATGCGTGAGGTCGCCGCCCGGGTGCACGTGGCCGCGCCGGTGCCGGTGGTGGCTGGCTGCCGGGCCCGGTGCACGGCAGATCGCGCAGCTGGACACGACAGCCGCGCCGCGCGGCGCGGCCGTCGTTTTCACGTGGCGACTTTGCCGGAGTCCTGCCGTAGGGGGACGGGGGCGGGGCCACACTGTCGGCATGCGTGAGGTCGCCGCCCGGGTACATGTGGCCGCGCCGGTGCCGGTGGTGTGGGCGGCGGTGACCGACTGGCCGCGGCAGGGTGAGTGGATGATCGGCACCCGGGTGGCCGTGGTCGCCGGCGACGGGCGGTCGGTCGGCTCGCGGCTGTTCGGTTTCACCGGGCTCGGCGACGTCGGGTTCCTGGACGAGCTGGAGATCGTCGAGTGGACGCCGCCGCACCGGTGCCGGGCCCGGCACCTGGGGACGCTGCTGCGCGGGTCGGCGGAGTTCGACGTCTCCGCGGACGGCTCCGGCTCGGTGGTCCGGTGGACCGAGCGGCTGGAGCCGCCGCTCGGCGTGCTCGGTGCGGTCGGGCTGCGGGTGCTGGGGCCGGTGCTGGTCCTGGGGATGCGCCGCTCGCTTCGCCGGCTCGCGGCCGTGGTTACTCGTCCGGCGGGATGAACAGCGGCCGGAGCTCGACGCCGCCGTCCCGGGTGGCCGGGTTGAGCTTGGCGATCTGCAACGCCACGTCCATATCGGGCGCCTCGAGGATGAAGAACCCGGCGACCACCTCCTTGGCCTCGGCGAACGGGCCGTCGGTGACCCCGCTGCGCCGGACCGACCTGGCCGTGGTGCTCGGCTGCAGCGCGTATCCCGTGACGATCTTGCCGCCCAGCTCCTCGACCTGGGCCGGATACCGGTCGAGCAGCTCGAGGTACTCGGGCGTGATCTCCATCGGATCCGCCGGCGCCGGCGAGTAGATCAGAACCGCGTACTGGGGCATCGGGTCCTCCTCGGTTCGGTGGTCGTCCGCGCCTGGCACGGTAGCGGGGGTGGTCCCCCAAGGGTGAGCCGGTTCCCGTACCCCCATCGGACCCGCGACGAATGGCGGATTGACCGTGGGTGGGGAGGGGAGTGGGGTTGGTGGGTGCGTTACATGCGCTTCTTCCTTGTGATTATTACTGTTGCCGGCACGTTCTTCGTGGGGCAGGGCCCGGCGGCGGGAAACCCGGCGAGCGCGGGACTGGGGTTCGACCTCGACGCGGCGACGATTCCCGAGCTGCAGGCGCGGATGGATCGGGGACGGCTCAGCTCGGTGCGGCTGACCATCGCCTACCTGCGCCGGATCGCGGCGGTCGACGACGAGGTCAACTCCGTGATCGCGCTGAACCCGCGGGCGTTGGCGGAGGCGGCGGCGAGTGATCAGCGCCGCCGGGCGGGGCGGACGCTTGGGCAGCTGGACGGGATTCCGGTGCTGCTCAAGGACAACGTGGACACCGTGATCAACAAGACGACGGCGGGATCGCGGGCGTTGCGGTCGCGGCCGGCGGCGGACGCGCATCTGGTGGGGCGGCTGTACCGCGGCGGGGCGGTGATTCTCGGCAAGGTGAACCTGTCGGAGTGGGCGAACTTCCGCTCGTTCCGGTCGACGTCGGGGTGGTCGGGGGTCGGCGGGCAGACCAACAACCCCTATGTGCTTGACCGGAATCCGTGCGGGTCGTCGTCGGGGTCCGGGGCGGCGGTGGCGGCGACGCTGGCGCAGGTGGCCATCGGCACGGAGACCGACGGGTCGATCGTGTGCCCGTCCGGCGCGAACGGGATCGTCGGGCACAAGCCGACGCTGGGGCTGGTGAGCCGGACGGGCGTGGTGCCGATCTCGGCGGACCAGGACACGGCGGGACCGATGACCAGGCACGTGGTCGACTCGGCGATCACGCTGTCGGTGCTGCAGGGGCGGGACCCGGCGGACCCGGCGACGCGGGCCATCCCGGCCGACCAACCGCGCGACTACGCCCGGTTGTTGCGGCCGGACGCGTTGCGTGGCAAGCGGATCGGCGTGTGGCGGCTGGCCGGCGCGGATGCCGACGTCGACCGGGTGGTCGACGACGCCGTGCGCGCGATCCGGGCCGCAGGGGCCACGACGGTCGACGTGGAGCTGCCGTTCCAGGACGAGATCGGGCAGAACGAGTTTCCCGCGCTGATCGTCGAGTTCAAGCGAGACCTGCACGCCTACCTGGCCAACCGGCCCGGTGGTCCGGACACCCTGGACGAGCTGATCGAGTTCAACCGCAACGATCCGATCGAGCTGTCCAAGTTCGGGCAGGAGATCTTCGAGGAGGCCGCGAAGGCGCCGGATCCGTCCGATCCGACGTACCGGCGGCAGCGCGAGACGGCCACCACCCTTGCGCGGCGGTCGATCGACGAGACGCTGGCCGCGTTCCGGCTGGACGCGATCGTGGCGCCGACCAACAGCCCGGCCTGGAAGACCGACTACGCCAACGGGGACGCGTTCGTGCTCGGATCGTCGAGCCCGGCCGCGGTTTCCGGATATCCCAACGTGTCGGTGCCGGCGGGGTTCGCCGGGCCGCTGCCGATCGGGGTGTCGTTCTTCGCGGGTCGGTGGTCGGACGCCACGGTGCTGGCGTTCGCCGCGGCGTTCGAGCGGGTGAATCCGGCGCGGCGGGCGCCGGAGTTCCTGCCCACGATCGGCTGACCCGGCGCCGGCGAGTCCGTCCGCAGGGCACCATGTCTTCCATGGTGACTGCGGATCGGATCCCGGCCGGCGACGAGCCCGCCGCCCGGCGGGTGGAGGAGTTGGAGCGGGCCGGCGTCGAGCTGGTCGAGGTGTCCTTTGTAGACAATGCGGGGATCACCAGGGTCAAGACGGTCCCGCTCGGGCGCCTGCCGGCCATCGCCACCGGCGGGGTGGGCGCATCGCCGTGCTTCGAGACGTTCGGCTCCGACGACGTCATGGTGTACGGCCGCTACCTCGGCGGACCGGACGGCGACCTGCGGCTGGTGCCCGACCTGGACCGGGCGGTGGCGCTGGCCGCCGTGCCCGGATGGGCCTGGGCGCCCGCGGACCGGTTCACCATGGCCGGCACCCGCTTCGTGGCCTGCCAGCGGGCCTTCGCCGCCCGCCAGGCCGCGGCGGCGGCCGAGCGCGGCCTGTCCCTGCGGATGGCGATCGAGCACGAGTGGATCGTCGGCCGGGCCGACGCCGACGGCTTCGTGCCGGCGTTCGACGGCCCCGCGTACGGCCAGATCCGGCTCGAGCAGGTCGCCGACTACGCCCGCTCGCTGGTCGGCGACCTGCAGGCGCAGGGCCTGCACGTCGATCAGTTCCACCCCGAGTACGCGGGCGCCCAGCTCGAGCTCTCGGTGGCGGCGACGGATCCGGTGGGCGCGGCCGACGACGCGGTGCTTGTCCGGCACACGATTCGCGCCCGCAGCCTCCGGCACGGGTGGCGGGCGACGTTCGCGCCGAGCGTCGACCCGGACGGCGCCGGCTCGGGCGCTCACCTGCACCTGTCCGTGCACGACGCGGACGGCAACGCGATGACCGGCGGGACGGGTCCGGCCGGGTTGCGACCGGCCGGCGAGGCGTTCGTGGCCGGGATCCTGCGCGAGCTGCCGGCGCTGGTGGCGGTCGGCGCCGGGCATCCGGCGAGCTTCCTGCGGCTGCAGCCGTCCCGGTGGGCCGGGGTGTGGCAGTGCTGGGGCGTGGAGACCAGGGAGACCGCCGTCCGGATCGTCACCGGCCTGCCCGGCACCGGCTCGTGGGCGGCCAACGCCGAGGTGAAGTGCTTCGACGGCACGGCGAACCCGTACCTGGTGATCGGCTCGGTGATCGCGGCCGGGCTCGCCGGGGTGGCCGAGGAGCTGCGGCTGCCGCCGCCGGTCACCGGCGATCCCGCCCTGCGCGACCCGATCGAGCAGGCGGCGGCCGGAGTTCACCGGCTGCCCACGTCGGTGTCCGAGGCCGCGGACGCGCTGGAGTCGTCCGCGGTGCTGGCCGGCGCGATGGGCGCCGAGCTGCACGATGCCGTGATCACGGTGCGCCGCACCGAGGCCGAGCGGTGCGCCGGGCTGGACGCCGCCGAGCTGGCCGCGGCCACCCGCTGGCGCTGGTGAGCGCGCCGTGGTGACCGACGAGGTGCCGCTGCACGACCAGCACTGCCACGGGGTGGTGACTGCCGATCTGGACGCCGGCGCGTTCGCCGGCTGGCTGACCGAGGCGTTCCGGCTGCCGCCGCACCGCGATCCGTTCGACTCGATGCTCGGCCTTGCCGTGCGCCGGTGGTGCGCGCCGGTGCTCGGCCTTCCGGCGCACGCGGAGTCCGACGCCTACCTGCGGCGGCGCGCCGAGCTGGGCTGGCGTGCGGTCACCGAGCGGCTGCTGCGGTCGTCGGGCGTGACGAACTGGTTGGTGGACACGGGGTTCACCCCGCCGGAGCCGCTGACCGGCCCGGCCGAGCTTGCCGGCCTTGGCGGGGGCGCCGGCCACGAGGTGGTGCGCGTCGAGCGGGTGGCGGAAACCATTGCCCAGCAAGGCGAGTCGCCGCGGACGCTGCTCGACGCGATCCGCGCCGAGCTGCGCGGGCGGGCGACCGGGGCGGTGGCCTTGAAGACCGTGATCGGCTACCGGTGCGGGCTCGCGCTGCCCGCCGCCGCGCCGTCCGACACCGAAGCCAGGGCCGCCGCCGAGCGGTGGCTGCGCTCGGGCGACCGGCGGCTGACCGAGCCGGTGCTGCTGGCCTGGCTGGTGTACGAGGCCGCGCGGGTCGGGGCCGCGCTCGGCCTGCCGCTGCAGGTGCACACCGGGTTCGGTGACCCGGACCTGCGCCTGCGGGACGTGGATCCGGCGCTGCTCGGCGGGTTCCTCGAGGCCACTGTGGACAGTGGGGTGACCGTGGTGCTGCTGCACTGCTGGCCCTACCACCGCAACGCCGCGTACCTCGCGCACGGGTACCCCCACGTGATCGTCGACATAGGACTGACCGTGCCGTTCGTCGGCGCCCGGACCGGCGAGGTGCTCGGTGAGATCCTCGAGCTCGCCCCGTTCGACGCGGTCGTGTACTCCTCGGACGGTCGAGCGCTACCCGAGCTGCACCACCTCGGCGCCGTGCTGTGGCGGCACCACCTCGGCCGGCTGCTCGACGAGTGGATCAGTGCCGACGTGCTGTCCACCGTGGACGCCGAGCGACTGGCGGTCGCGGTGGGCCGGGGGAACTCGGCGCGGATCCATCCTCAGCTGACCTGACGGCCCTGGCCGGCCCGCGGGGCGAGGAAGGCCAGCGTGTGGTCGATCGTCTCCCGGTCGCGCAGGATCCGCCAGTGGCCGCGGCCGGTCACCGTGATCAGCCGGGCGTCCGGCCAGACCCGTTGCACGGCAAGGCTGTCGGCATACCGGGTCTCCCGGTCGCGCGGGTCGTGCACGAGCAGCAGCGGGGGCGGCGCGGCGAGGCCGGCAACCTGGCTTGGAATGTCGAACTCCGACCACGGCAGGCCCACCCTGGCGGCAACCCGGTCCCGCATGCCTGCCCGGATCCGCTCACCGAAGCCGAGCCGCGCGGCGAACAGGATGGTGTACGGGTCGGGCTGGGTCATGGGGGCGAGAAACACCAGCCGGCCGGCGGGCAGCCCGCGGCGCACCGCGAAGAACGTCGCGGCGCAGCCGAGGGAGTGGGAGATCACCGCGTGCGCCTGGCCGTGCTCGGCCACCACCGCGGTCAGCGCGGCGGCCATCTCGGGGATGGTGGTGCGCCTCTGGCCGAGCCGGCCGGGCTCGGAGTCGCCGTGGCTCAGCGCGTCGAAGGTGATCACCCGGTAGCCGGCGGTGAGCAGCGGCTCGACGAACGGCTCGAGCTGCTCGCTCGCGCCGCCCCAGCCGTGCACCAGGTAGACCCGCGGGCCCATGCCCCAGGCCCGGCCGGTCACCCGGCCACCGTCCACTGTGACACTGAAGGTCTCGGCCAGCGGCAGGGTGCGCGACCGCCGGCCGCCGCGGTACCGCGGCATGGTGAGCCAGAGCCGCTCCGCCAAGGCCGCGCCCGGCCGAGGGGCGACCCGCTCAAGAGCGCCGAACAGCGCTCGGATGCTCACTTCAATAATACGAACGATCGTGCTTTTCTGGGGCGCCGAGATGGCCATGCGGGGTGCTCCTTGTCTTGGTGTCAGCCGGCCCTGGCGGCCGCGAGCAGGGCGTCGAGCGATCGTCGCGCGCGCCGTTCCGCGGTCTGGTCGTCGAGCAGCCGCTTGGTGTGGTGGAACGACAGCATGACGCCGTCGAAGTCGAAGGCGAACTGCTCGGGGTCGGCGTCGGCGTGGAACTGGCCCTCGGCGATGCCGGTGCGGAACACCTCGGCGATGGTGTCCAGCCAGTCCCGCTGGTTGCGCGCAAGGCGGTCGCGCACGAGGCCCGGCCGGTCGTCCAGCTCGCTCGAGGCCGCGATGAAAATGCAGCCACCGGGCGCGGAAGACCACCGCAGCTTGGCCTCGAACAGCGCACGCACCCGGGGCTCGCCGCGCGGGGCGGCCAGCGCCGGGGCGATCACCTCGGCCACGAAGCGGATCCTGGCGTGCTCGAGCACCTGCAGTTGAAGGTCCTCTTTGGACTGGAAGTGCGCGTACAGCCCGCTCTTGGACAGCTGGGCCTTGGTCGCAAGGGCGCCGATGGTCATCCCGCCGAGGCCGACGGTGGTGGCCATCATGATGGCCTCGTCGAGGATGGCCTCCTTGGTCGCCTCGCCCTTGCCCATGCCGGCCAGAGTAGCACGACCGTTCGGTCGTGAACGAGGGTGAGTCGAACCTTGGCCGGGATCTACCCAGGGTGAGCGGCGGGTGACAAAATGAGCCGCCTCGCAACCAACGTCAGGACGGGTGGAGTTCGCCGGTGTCGCGTCGACTTGGCCCACCCCCACCCGTTCGACTCGCCGACCAGCTCTTCCTCGCCGCGCATGACCATGACTCCGGACACCTCCAGGCCCGCCTGCACAAGGCGGGGCTCGAGCTGGGGCTGGCCGGCGCGCTGCTGGCCGAGCTGGTGCTCGAGCGGCGGATCGACGTGCAGCACGGCCGGATCGTCCTGGTGAGCCGGGCGCCCATGGACGACATCCTCGGCCAGACCGTGCTCGGCGACATCATCACCGAGCTGCACGTCGCGCGGCAGCCGCACACCGTCCGGGTCTGGTTGGTCTACTTGCGCCACAGCGCGGTCGTCCAGGTCCGCAACCGGCTGTGCTTCAGCGGAATCCTCCAGGAGGTGCCCGGTCGCCGCTGGTGGGGCGGCGCGGCCAACACGTACCGGGCCGCCGACATCAACCAGGCGCTTGGCCCGGAGGCCGCGGTGTACAGCCTGCTCGTGCACGAGCACGCCACCAACACGGTGCCGGCGATGGCGTTCGCCGCGCTGGCCGACGCGAGCGGGCTGCTGCCGAGGCTGGCCTGGTGGCGCGAGCAGCGCGTGCCGCTGCGCAGGCGGCTCGCCCGGCTGCGCGCCGAGCTCCCGCCTGCGCTGCGGGAGCTGGCCGACCAGACCGAGGCCGCGATCGGCGACGCCGTCGTCGGCCGTCCATGAACGACAGGGAGATCCGGTGGCCGACCTGGCACAGCTGAGCAACCCGCCGAGCAAGGTGTCCTATGTGCTTGCGGCCAACCGGTTGGGCGTGGCCAGCGTGGTGTTCTTCATCGTCGCGGCCGCCGCCCCGCTCACCACGGCCGCCGGCGGGGTGATCGCCGGGTACGCGGTCACCGGCGTGCTCGGCCTGCCGGTCGCCTACGCGGTGGTGGCCCTGATCTTCGCGGTGTTCGCCGTCGGTTACGTGGCCATGTCCAGGCACATCACCAACGCCGGCGCCCTGTACACCTACGTCGTTCACGGGCTCGGCCGGATTCCGGGCGTGGGGGCCAGCTTCGTGGCGCTGCTGGCGTACAACGCGATGCAGATCGGGCTGTACGGGATCTTCGGCACCGCGCTGTCGAACCTGATCGCCACCATGTTCGCGGCCGCGGTGCCGTGGTGGGTGTGCGCGCTGGCGGGCTGGGCGGTGATCGGCGTGGTCGGAGTGTTGCGTGTGGACGTCAACGGCCGGGTGCTTGCCGCGCTGCTGATCGCCGAGTGCCTCGTGGTCGTGGGGTACGACCTGGTCTTCGTGACGCACCCGGCCGGTGGGGAGCTCACGTTCGACACGATCGATCCGGCCAACCTGGTGACCGTGGGCTGGGGCGCGACGCTCGCCGTGGCCATCGCCGGGTTCGTCGGGCTCGAGGGCGGCGCGGTGTTCGCCGAGGAGACCAAGGATCCGCGGCGCACGGTGGCCAGGGCCACCTACATCGGGATCGCCTTCATCGGGGTGATCTACACGCTGTCGTCCTGGGCGCTGTCGGTGATCACCGGGCCGGGCAACGTGGTCGCCGCGGCCCGGCAGCAGGGCACCATGCTGCTGTTCAACCTCGGTGCCGGCTACGTCGGGCGGCTGGTCACCGACCTCGGCCAGATCCTGTTCATCACCAGCCTGTTCGCCGCGCTGCTCAGCTTCCACAACACGGTCGCCCGGTACCTGTTCAGCCTCGGCCGCGAGCAGGTGCTGCCGCGCGGCCTCGGCAGCACGCACCACCGCACCGGCTCGCCCTACGCCGGCTCGCTGACCCAGTCCGCGCTGGCGCTGCTCGTGCTGATCATCGCGGCGACCGGCGGCGCCGATCCCGTCGTCCAGCTGTTCTTCATCGGCACCAACATCGGCGCGTTCGGTGTGCTCGTGCTGATGACCGCCACGTCGTTCGCGGTGATCGCCTACTTCCAGCGGCGCACGGACGTGGAGAGCGAGTGGCGCCGCACGCTCGCGCCCGCGCTGGCCGGCGTGCTGCTGCTCGTGGCGCTTGCGGTGGTGCTGGCCAACTTCCACGCGCTGCTCGGCGTGCCGCCGGACGACCCGCGCGGCTGGGTGGTGCCGGCGCACTTCGCGGCCGTCGCGGTCGCCGGCCTGCTGTGGGGCTGGTTCCTGAGGATCCAGCGGCCGGCGGTGTACCGGACGATCGGGTTGGGCGCCAACCGGGTGACCGGCCGGGCCATCTCCGAACTGGACGGTCAGACCGTGGTGATCGCCGCGGCACCGTCCATTGTAGACGGCACTGGGGGCGCGCGGACCATGGCCCCGGTCCGGACCGAGCTGACGTTCCAGCGGCTGCACACCAAGGGCGAGGTGGACACCGTGGCCGGCGTGCTGGCCGAGGCGCTGCATCCGGACGAGCCGGGGGAGTGGCTGATCCCCGACCCGTACGTCCGGGCCCAGGTGTACCCCGCGTTCTTCCGGATCCACGCCCTGCACGCGCTGCGCGGCGCCGGCGAGGTCTACGTCTCCTCCGACCGATCCGCCGTGGCCATCTGGTACCCGGCCCCGTACGGCGTGCCCGACGCCGGCCCCGCCGACTACGACGCGCAGCTCGCCGCCATCACCGGCCCGTACCTGCCGCGCTTCCTCGCCCTGGACTCGGCGATCCAGGCGGCACACCCGATCGACAAGGCGCACCACTACCTGAGCTTCCTCGGCGTGCGCCCGTCACACCAGGGCCGCGGCATCGGCTCGGCGCTGCTCACCCACCGGCTCAGCGACCTGCACCGGCGCGGGATCCCGACCTACCTGGAGGCCACCAACCGGCGCAACCTGGCGCTGTTCCTGCACCACGGGTTCACCGTGATCGGCACCGTCCGGGTACCCGACGGCGGACCCACGATGTACCGAATGTGGCGCGGTATTTGATCTTGAGTTGTAACCTTGCTGTTTGGTTCTGACCCGCTTCGGGGTGTCCGGTTTGGTGTGGTTCTTGCCGACGGGATGCCGTGGAGCGGGTCCGGACAGCGAGCCGGTGGGGCGGCCGAGGCCCGGCCGGGAGAATCTCGGCACGCGGGCAGGATTTCCTGTCTTGCGGGTCCACTCGAGCCCATCGTCACACCCGGGAGGCCGCGGACATGACGCGTCGTCAGGCGGCCCAGTCGCCGACGCCGGTGATGCGGGTGGGGGTGATGTGGGTGATGAAGCCGGGGGGTGCGTCGGGGTTGGGCGGGTAGACGGCGTCGGGGCCGATGTAGGTCTTGGCAAGGCGCTGCAGGAGCTCCGGGGCGCCGCCCTCGGTGATGCGGGCCGTGCCGTGGACGACGAGGTGATCGCGGGTGCCGACCTCGTTGAGGTAGTTGGCTTCGAACGACAGGGAGACGCGCGGATCGCGCCGGATGTTGGCGAGCTTGCGCTGGCGGGCGTCGAGGTGGCCGGCGATGAGCTCGTCGCCGTCGATGCCGACCCAGACCACGCAGACCTGGGGCGAGCCGTCCTCGTTGAGGGTGACCAGATGCCCGAGGGCGCCGGACTCGATGAGCCGCCGCGCGGCGTCGTTCAGTTTCGCCATACCTGCGAGTTTCCGTGAGCGCCGCGCGTTTCGGCTCTTCGAACGTGCCCTATTCGGACCAGTTGCCGTTGCCGCCGATGCGCTCGACGGTGATCCGGGTGAGGTACCCGGCGGGCGGGTCGGGCATGGGCGGAAACACGGCGTCGGGGCCGATGTAGGTCCTGGCAAGGCGCTGCAGGAGCTCCGGGGCGCCGCCCTCGGTGACCTCCGCGCGGCCGTGCACGACGAGGTACTCGCGGAGGCCGAAGTCGTTGGTGACGGCGGACTCGAAGGACACCGCCACGCGCGGGTCGCGGCGGATGTTGGCGAGCTTGCGCTGCCGGCCGCTCAGGTGGGCCGCGACGAGCTGGTCGCCGTCAAGGCCGACCCACACCAGGGCCACCTGGGGCGAGCCGTCCTCATTGATCGTGACCAGGTGGGCCAGGGCGCCGGATTCGATCAGCCGGCGCGCCGCCGCGTTCAGTTTCGCCACGCCGCTGAGGATACGGGCCCTCCACCACCTGGAACACGAGGCCGGCGGCGCGCAGGCGGTCGATCAGCTTGTCGCCCATGGCAACGGCGGTGGTGACCTGGCCCGCGGTGGGTGGCAGGTCGTCGAAGGCCAGGCAGAGCGCGGACTCGGCGAGCATCTTGGCCGACTCGGTGTAGCCCGGGTCGCCGCCGGCCACCTCGGTGACCACCCGGGTGCCGCCGCCGCGGCCGACGAAGCGCACGGTGAACCAGGACCTCGCCCGCTGCTCGGCGCTCGGCCCGTCGCCCGGCCTGCGGCGGTCGAGCAGCCAGCGGCGGGCCGGCGGGATCTGGGCCAGCACGCCGAGCGCGGTCAGCCCCGCGCCCATGCCCACGATCGTGGTCACGCGCTTGACCAGGATGTACTCGCGGTAGGTGAACTCCGGGCCGTAGCGGGAAAGCGCGGCGGCCGACCGGCCGACGATCTGCGGGTCGAGGGTGGGCATCGGCACCGCCCACAGGTCGCCGTGCCGGCCCGGCCGGCCCAACGGCGTCCTAATGCGACGGTCGCTCGGCCGCGGGTCGGCCTTGCGCCGGGCCCTTGCGGCCGCCAGGTTCTGGCGCAGCCGGCTGGCCGCGGCCATCGCGGTGTGGTAGGTGCCGCTGGACAACCTGACCGCGACGCGCAGGTAGGCCTCGATCGTGATCGGCACGCCCTCGGGAAGCTGGTGCACGGTGAAGTAGGCGCCGAGGTCGTACGGAATCGAGTCGTACCCGCAGGCGTGCACGATCCGCGCGCCGCTCTGCTTCGCCCGCTCGTGGTGCCGCAGGTACATCCGGTTGACGAACTCGGGCTCGCCGGTGAGGTCCACGTAGTCGGTGCCGGCGTTCGCGCACGCGGCCACCAGCGGCTCGCCGAAGTGGACGTACGGGCCGACGGTGGTGATCACGACCCTGGTCGACTCGGCCATGGCGCGCAGTGACCCCGCATCGGTGATGTCGGCGTGCAGCAGCGGCAGGTCGAGCAGCGCGGAGTTGATCTTCGAAAGGTGGCGGCGGACCGCCTCCAGCTTGCCCCGGTCCCGGCCGGCCAGCGCCCACCTGGTGCCCGCCGGCGCGTGCGCGGCAAGATACTCGGCGGTGAGCGCCCCGGTGAATCCCGTGGCGCCGAACAGAACCAGGTCGTGGTCGCGGGCCATCAGCCGTTCCCGAGGTCGGAAAGTGAGGTGGCCACCGGGAACGGCGGCCGGCTGGTCCCGGTGATCCGGTACCGACCCCAGGTGTCCGGATCGGACAGTTGGCCGGCCGCCGCACCGTGTGCCGTACGCAGCACCGCTGGCCGGTTCTTCCCGCCGAGGAGCGCCGACAGCTCGTCGCTGGCGTGGATCCGGCCGTACCAGTGGTAGAACCCGTCGATCGGCTCGAAGTAGCCGCGCAGGACCACCGTCACCTCCAGCTCGGACTCGTCGACGATCAGCGTGGCCGGGCCGGAGTAGCCCTCCTCGTCGTGATCATGCTCGGTCATCGGCCGTCCTCATGGTCTGCGACTTGATCGGTTCGTCGAGATCGACGACCACGCCGGCCGACTTGGCGATCCCTTCCATGGAGCCGAGAATGACCGTGCTGAGGTGGTCGATGAGCTGCTGCTTGCTGATCGAGCGGTGCTCGAGCCACCAGTGCGTGGCGCCGCCGACCGCACCGGCTAGCGCGTGGCCCCACGGCTCGGCGCCGGACGTGTCGACCCCGAGCGTGGCGAGCTGCCCGGCGATCAGCGCGGCGAGCACGTCGGCGATCTTCTTGCCGTCCTCGAGCGCGCGCTCGGTCGGCGAGCCGGGCGCCATCATGAGGCGGAACGTGTTGGGATGCTCGTCGACGACGGACAGGAACGCGTCGAGCCCGTGCCGGACCAGGTGGGCCGGGGCGTCGTCGGGATTCAGGGCCGCGGTCAGGTGCTGCCAGAGGGTCGTCGAGATCCGGTCCTGCACCGCTCGGAAGAGGTCCGCCTTGTCGTCGAAATGCCGGTACAGCCTGGGTTTGGCGACCCCGGCCTCGGCGGCGATCTGGGCCACTGCCACCTCCGGCCCGTACTTCTCCAGCGCCCGCAGGGCGGCGTCGACGAACTCGGCGCGCCGCTCGACGCGATGCGCCCGCCAGCGCTCGCTTCGTCCATCCACCTGGCCATTGTGACCGTTGACAGCGTGCCGCACGAGATGGATAGTACCGAAAGTATCGGATACTGCCAGTCCCAGGTATCGGGGTGAGGTTCTGTGATCGAGACGGAAACCGTCATCGTCGGGACGGGTTTCTCCGGGTTGGGCATGGCGATTCGGCTCATCAAGGAGGGCCGCACGGATTTCGTCGTGCTGGAGAAGGCCGACGACGTCGGGGGAACGTGGCGCGACAACACCTATCCGGGCTGCGCCTGTGACGTGCCGTCGCACATGTACTCGTTTTCCTTCGAGCCGAACCCGAACTGGTCGCGGTCGTTCTCCACGCAGCCGGAGATCTGGGCGTACCTGCGCCGGCTCACCGACAAGTACCGGCTCCGCCGGCATATCCGGTTCGGGGTGGAGGTCAGCGGCGCGCGCTGGGACGAGGCCGAGAGCCGATGGCAGGTCAGCACGACCGACGGCCGCGAGCTCGTCGCCCGGTTCCTGGTGTCCGGCGTCGGCGCGCTGCACATCCCGAACATCCCAGCGCTGCCGGGGCTTTCGACGTTCGCCGGGCGGGCGTTCCACTCGGCGCGGTGGGACCACGACTACGACCTGACCGGCAAGCGGGTCGCGGTGATCGGCACCGGGGCCAGCGCGATCCAGTTCGTCCCGGAGATCGCCGGGCGGGTCGCCGAGCTGCACCTCTACCAGCGCACCCCGGCCTGGGTGCTGCCGAGGCCGGACGGGCCGATCGCCGAGCGCACCAAGGCCGTGTTCCGGTCGCTGCCGCCGGTCCAGCGCCTCTACCGCAACGCGATCTACTGGGCGGCCGAGTCGATGGCCTTGGGCTTCAACGGAAACACCTGGCTGCTCAGGGCCGGGGAGTGGCTCGGGCGGCGGCACCTGCGTAACCAGATCGGGGATCGGGAATTGCGCCGCAAGCTCACCCCGCGATACACGTTGGGCTGCAAGCGGGTGCTCGGCTCCAACACCTACTATCCCGCGCTGGCCCGGGACAACGTCGAAGTGATCACCGACGGCATCGCCGAGGTGCACGCGCACTCGATCGTCACCGCCGACGGCCGGGAGCGGCCGGTCGACGCGATCATCTTCGGCACCGGGTTCCACGTGACCGACGCGTTCGACCGGCTGCGCATCACCGGTCGCGGCGGGCGCGACCTTGCCTCCGAGTGGCGGCGCGACGGGATCCGGACGCATCTCGGCATCACCGTTTCGGGGTTTCCCAACCTGTTCTTCCTGCTCGGCCCGAACACCGGCCTCGGTCACAACTCGGTGGTGTTCATGATCGAGTCGCAGATCAGGTACATCGCCAAGGCCATGCGGCTGGTCCTGGGCAGCCGGGCCGAGGCAATCGAGGTCCGGGCCGGCGTGCAGGAACGGTTCAATGTGGACATTCAGCGCAAGCTCGCCCGCGGGGTGTGGAGCACGGGTGGCTGCTCGAGCTGGTACCTGGACTCGACCGGGGTCAACCGCACCATCTGGCCGGGGTTCACCTGGCGGTACTGGCTGCAGACCCGGCGGATCAACCCGGCCGACTTCGAGCTGGTCGGATCCCGGGAACCGGCAAGGGTTCTGCAGGGAGCGTCTCAATGAGACGGTTCGCCGGCAAGGTCGCGGTGATCACCGGCGCCGGATCGGGCATCGGCCGGGCGCTGTCGGTGGAGCTGGCGCGGCGCGGCGCCCGGCTCGCACTGTCCGATGTGGACGTCGTGACGCTGGCCGAGACCGCGGCGCTGTGTGAGAAGGAGGGCGCCGAGGTCCGGCACTACGAGCTGGACGTCGCGGACCGGTCCGCCGTGCTCGCGCATGCCGGCACGGTGGTGGGTGACTTCGGCGGGGCCGACCTCGTGGTCAACAACGCCGGGGTGGCGCTGGTCGCCCCGGTCGCGCGGATGAGCTGGGAGGACCTCGAGTGGGTCATGAGCATCGACTACTGGGGCGTTGTGCACGGCACGAAGGCGTTCCTGCCGCACCTGATCGCCTCGGGCGACGGTCATCTCGTCACCATCTCCAGCGTGTTCGGCCTGGTCGGGGTGCCGACGCAGAGCGCGTACAACTCGGCGAAGTTCGCCGTGCGCGGGTTCACCGAGGCGCTGCGGCAGGAGATGCTGCTCGAGCGGCACCGGGTCGGGGTGACCTGCGTGCACCCCGGCGGGATCCGGACCGACATCGTCCGCAACGCCAGGGGCGCCGACAGCGGCGGGCTGCGGGACGGGTTCGACCGGATCGCGCGCACCACCCCGGAGCGGGCGGCGGAGATCATCCTGCGCGGCGTCGAGCGCAACCGGCCCCGGGTCCTGGTCGGCGCGGACGCGTACCTGATCGACGCGCTGCCGCGCCTGCTCGGTCCGCTCTACCAACGGCTCATCGTCGCCGGTGTGCGAATCGCGAACCGATTCGGGATCGGGCTCGGACCGTACTGATTTGTTGACTCAACAGAATTGATTCAACATGATGTCAGGGTCGGGTGACTGTGACCGGGAGACCCGGCCACCACAATCTGGTCACCGCCGTTGTTCTTCGCCTGCAGCAGGGCGGCGTCGGCCTGCCGCAGCAGCTCGACGAGGGTCAGCCGGCGCGAGGTGGTCGGGTCGGTGACGGCCGCGCCGATGGAGGCGGCGAGACCGGAGAGCACGATCGGGACGCCGTGCGCGGACGTGATGGGAATGATCGCCCGCCGGATCCTCGCCCGGATCCGACGGGCGATCATTTCCCCCAGCTGACGGTCCCTGGCCGGTAGAAGTACCAGGAACTCATCACCCCCGTGGCCGCCGTACCGGCCCGCGACGTCCGTGCTCCGGATGGTGTCCCTGAGCACCGCCGACGCCGCGCGCAGAACCGCGTCCCCCGCGAGATGCCCGTGCGTGTCGTTGACCTTCTTGAAGCTGTCGAGGTCGATCAGGAGTAGGGTGCTCGCCCGGTCGCCCGCGTTCGCGAGGGCTTCCTCGGCTCGCTCGTCCCAGCCCCACCGGTCGAGCAGGCCGGTCAACTTGTCGATTACGGCGTACCCCAGAAGCTGACCGCACCGGGAGCAGACGGGACCGTCGAGTCCGTCGTCGGCTTCGAGTTGGGTCAATGGGTTTCCTCGTAGTTGTACCGGCACTGTCCGAAGTCTAGGCTTGTAATACACCTCAATTCAACTAAAGAAAAGGCCGCCACTCGCATGGCTTTTCACTCTAGTGGAAGCGTGCCCCGCGCTGCCAGGGAGGGCCGTGATGGTTGAAGGACCAACCAATGGCCGGAGCTTGGCCGACAAGCTGAACTACCTGTTCGCCCACAACACGCCGCGCGACGGGCAGGAGTACAGCAACGAGCACGTCGCCGCCGCGATCAGCGGCCGCGGCGAGGTCAAGATCTCCCAGAGCTACATCTGGCAGCTGCGGAAGTCCAAAAAGGACAACCCGACGTACAAGCACCTGCAGGCGCTCGCCGGCTTCTTCGGCGTCCCGGTCAGCTACTTCTTCGACGACGAGGTGACCGACCGGGTCGACCAGCAGCTCGCCCGGCTGCGCTCCGAGCAGTCCCGGCTCAACGAGCTCGTGGGCAGCAGCGACGTGCAGCTCATGGCCATGCGGGCCGGCGAGCTGTCGCCGCACCGGCGGAGGCTGGTGATGGAGCTGCTCAATGTCGTGTACCGCGAGGAGCAGGCCGAACGGCGCGGTAAGGAGTAAGCGGTGAGGGAGAGGGAGCTGCGTCGGCGCTGCCGCCGGCTGCTCAACGAGCTGGACATCCGTCCGCCGCTGGACGTCGCCGAGCTGTGCCGCAGGGTGGGGGAGTCGCGCGGCAAACCCATCCGGCTGGTGCCGCATCCCATCCCGGTGCCCGGCCCGTTCGGCGTGTGGATCACCACCACCGGCGCCGACTACATCCTCTACCAGCGGGAGACCAGCAAGGCCCACCAGGGCCACATCGTGCTGCACGAGCTGGGCCACATCATCGCCGGGCACCGCAGCGACGAGGACGACGACGCGCTGATGGCCGAGCTGTACCCCGACATGGAGCCGGACGCGTTACGCGAGCGGTACCCCGACCTGGAGCCCGACGCGGTTCGCCGGGCCCTGCGCCGCACGTCGTACGACTCCGAGCAGGAGCGCGAGGCCGAGACCGTCGCCACGATCATCCTCGAGTGGGCGTCGGTGCTCGACGTGGTCGCCCCGCCGGCCTCGGCGGACGCGACCGCACAGCGGATGGGGGTCGCGCTCGGCGATCGGATGGGTTGGCTGTGAGCGGAGCTCGCGAAGCGAACCCCAGATACGGGGTCTGGCGCCACCGAGCCGGCGAGGTGGCGTTGTGACAACCCTGGGCGTGTTCGAGGGCATCGCGTCGCATCTCGTGCTCGCCCTGATGATCTACCTGCTGATCCGGGCCCCGCGTAACCCGGCGCTGCTCGCGATCACCGTCACGATCGCGTCGTTCGCCCTGACGTTCGCGTTCCGCCTGGCCCTGCTCGACGGCGCCGGGTTCCTCGGCCTCGAGCCGATCATGTCCCGGCTGGTCCAGCAGTTCATCATGCTGCTCGGCGGTTATGGACTGGTCACGTTCTTCCTGTTCTCCGCGCTGGACGTGCGCGAAGCACGCCGGCGGGCGATGTGGCAGGCGGTCCCCGTCGTCCTCGCCGTGCTCGTCATGACGCACGCGATCGCGGCGATGCCGCCGCACATCCGGGATTCGGCCGCCCTGCTGACGAGCCGGTCCGGCGGCCCCGTCGGCGAGCCCACCATCGCGCTCATGTACCTGTCGGTGTACGTGTACCAGGCCTACGCGTACATCACGGCGCTGGTGCTGACCCGGCGCTACGCCAGGGGAGCCGAGCCGAGGCTGCGGCGGGGGCTGGCGCTCGCCACGGCCGGGCTGGCCGCGATGGTGCCCGCCCAGATGATCTTCGTCGGTGCGGCCGCCGGCCGGTGGGCCGCGGTCACCATGCCCCGCACCATCACGTTCACCGGGATCTTCATGATGCTCGGCGGCATCGTCGTCTTCCTGGTCGGCTTCGCGTACCCGGCGGTCGGGATGCGGCTCGCGGCGCTGCGCGTGTGGTGGCAGCACCGCAGGATGTACCGGCGACTCGGTCCACTGTGGACGTTGCTGCACCGGGAGTTCCCCGAGGACGCCCTCTGCCGGGTGCCGACCAGCCCGTGGCGCGACGCGGTCAGCCTGCGCGGCGTGCACCGCCGGTACTACCGCCGGGTGATCGAATGCCGGGACGGGCTGGTGCGGATCAGCCCCTACCTGGGACCCAACGGCGACCGGTCGCTTGCCGACCGGCTGCGCGAGGGGGTGGCGGCGCACGCGTCGGGCGCCTCGGCGCCGGCCCGAGCGATGCCGGTGGCCATCCCGGCCGGCGACGGCCTGGACGCCGACGTGCACGAGCTGGTCGCGCTGTCCGACGCGCTGCGGTCCGGCGAGACCGGGCCCCGGCCGGACGGCGGGCAGAAAGAAAGCGGTTCCGTGCTCGACCGGCCTGGGGGTCACCGGGAGCACGGAACCGCCGCTGACTATACACATACCGATCGGTAGCCGGATCAGGGCTTCGGCTTGCACAGGATCAGCACGGACGCCACCGCCGCCGCGGCCATGATCGCCGCGCCGGCGAGCGCCGCGGTGTGCATGCCGTGCAGGAACGCGGTGCGGGCGGCCGTGGCCAGCGCGCCGCCGAGCTCGCCGGGCAGCTGCCCGGCCACCACCATGGCGCCGCCCAGCGTCTCGTGTGCCGCGTCGCGGGCCTCGTGCGGCAGCCCGGCCGGGAGCGCGGCGGCGACGTCGGCCCGGTAGACCGCCGTGCCGATGCTGCCCAGCACCGCGATCCCGAGCGCGCCGCCGAACTCCGAGGCGGTCTCCAGCAACGCGGACACGGTGCCGGCCCGCTCCGGCCCGGTCCGGCCCATGATCAGCTCGGCGATCTGCGACATGGCCGCCACCAACCCGCCGGCCAGCAGCGCGGCGCCGACCAGCACCGGCAGCACGGTGGAGTCGGCCGCGGGCCGGGTGAGCACGAGCAGGCCGGCCACCGAGACGGTGAACGCGGCGCCGATCAGGTACGCCCGGTCCACCCCGCGCTGGGCGAGCGCGGCCACGGTCGGCGCGGCGGCGCCCACCCCGACGGAGCCGAGCAGGCTCCACAGCGCGGCCTCCAGCGGCCCCATGCCGAGCACGGACTGCAGGTACTGCGTGGTGAAGATGGCGAACCCGGCGAGCCCGAAGATCGCCACCACGTTCATCGCCATCGACCCGCTGAACACCCGGCCGCGGAACAGGCTCAGGTCGATCATCGGGTCGGGGCGGCGCCGCTGGCGGCGGACGAAGAGCACGCCGATGATCAGGCCCGCGGCGATCAGGCCGGCGCGGGTGGCGCTCGGGCCGTGCGCGGCGAGCTCCTTGATGGCGTAGATGACCGGGAGCACCGAGCCGAGCGAGAGCACCGCGCTGATCAGGTCGAAGCGGCCGGGGTCGGGGTTGCGGAACTCGGGGACGAGCATCGGGGCGGCGACGAGCAGCAGCACCATGGCCGGCAGGTTGATCAGGAACACCGAGCCCCACCAGAAGTGCTCGAGCAGGAAGCCGGACAGGATCGGGCCGAGCGAGACGCCGAAGGTCAGTCCGGAGGTCCAGATCGTGATCGCGACGGCGCGCTGCCTCTCGTCGTGGAACATGTTGCGGATCAAGGCGAGGGTGGACGGCATCAGGGTCGCTCCGCCGATGCCGAGCAGGGCCCTGGCGGCGATCAGCAGCTCGGCGCTGGGGGCGTAGGCGGCAAGGACCGATGCGGCGCCGAAGCTCGCCGCGCCGATCATGAGCAGCCGGCGGCGGCCGATCCGGTCGCCGAGGGAGCCCATCGTGATCAGCAGGCCGGCGAGGACGAAACCGTATACGTCGAAGATCCACAACTGCTGGGTGGCGGTGGGCTCGAGGTCCGCGTTGATGAACGGCACCGCGAAGAACAGCACCGACACGTCCATCGAGACCAGCAGCAGCGGCAGCATGAGCGTGCCCAGCCCGAGCCACTCCCGGCGGCCGGCCCGCTGCCGCTCGATCATGTCCGTGGTCATCTGCGTCTCCTCTAAACTGTTTATCTAATATACTCACTGGTATAGGTTATACACAGTTCGGTCGGGCGGGGTCAAGTCGGTGGGCGCGACTAACCTCGGGAGGTCAGCGATGGGAGCTGGGATGGCGAAGAAGGCCGAAGCCGCGGAGGACGCGCGGAGGGGGACCGGGGAGGAAGGCACCCGGGGAGGAGTGGTCCGCTCGGGTGGGCCCGGACGAACCGGGGCACGCGCGGGGGGTGTGGTCGGTGCGGGGGG
>NZ_DASZCQ010000171.1:0-50657 GCF_035942955.1 Actinophytocola sp.
GCGTCGAGCAGCCCGTGGCGGTTGGCCCAGAAGTTGTCGAACACCGTGGCCAGCTCGGGCGTCCAGTAGCCGTACGGAAAGTCCGCGGTGACCGGCGGGAGCAGGCTGTAGGGCAGCGGCCGGCGGACCGCCCGGCCGGGCACGCCCTCGCCAAATAGGTCTCGTGCCACTGATCCTGGTGGAAGTCGAACTGCGTCCAGATCCGCTCAGCGGCAAGCAGATCGACGATCCGGTCCCACCGCTCCAGGTAGCCGGCATCGACAACGCCGGGCGCGGTCGGGGCGACCCCGGCCCAGAGCGTCCCGACCCGGGCGCCGTTGAACCCGTGCTCCGCCAACCACTCCGCGTCGGCGGTGGTGAACCCCTCGGCGGTGTCCGGCGGCGCGTACGGGGCGTGCTTCCACACCAGGTTCATCCGTGCACCAACACGACCCGCCCATGTTGATCAATCAGCCAGCGCCCGTCCCGACGCAGCCGCGGAAACCTCCTCCTGGGCCACGGCCGAGCTCGCGGAGGCCAGCGGGGCCGCCACGGACACGCCCAGCAGCGCCACGGCGAACAGGGCAATCAGCGGGCGTCGACGGCGAACACGCCCCAATAATAGAACACGTTCTATATCGCGGCGACATGGTACCGGCCGCGGTCGCGGCCCTGATCACTCGGCTGGTACATCCCCACCACCCAGGACCCCCAGCCATCAGGTCAAGGCGGCATTAGTTTGCGACGTACCGGGAACCCTTCCGATGGAGAGGGAGGCCGATGGACCTTGCCGTGCTGGTTCCGATCGTGGTGGCGACCGCGCTGATCTTCGACTTCACCAACGGTTTCCACGACACGGCCAATGCCATGGCCACCTCCATCGCCAGCGGCGCGTTGCGCCCGAGGGTCGCGGTGGCGCTGTCGGCGATCCTCAACCTGGTCGGCGCGTTCCTGTCCGTCGAGGTGGCCAAGACGATCTCGAGCGGGCTGGTCGACGAGGGCGCCATCGGGCCGTCGCTGGTGTTCGGCGGCCTGGTCGGAGCGATCGTGTGGAACTTGCTGACCTGGTATTTCGGCCTGCCGTCCAGCTCGTCCCACGCGCTGTTCGGCGGCTTGATCGGCGCCACCCTGGTCGCCGCGGGCTGGGACGCGGTGCGGTTCGGCCGGCTGGTCGACAAGGTGCTGGTGCCGGCGGTGGCCGCGCCGCTGATCGCCGCCATGGTCGCGATGATCGCGACCTATTTGGCGTGCCGGATCACCAGAGGGTGCTCGGTGTCCATGGTCCGGCCCGGGTTCCGCGTCGGGCAGGTCGTCTCGGCGTCGCTGCTGTCGCTGGCACACGGCACCAACGACGCGCAGAAGACGATGGGCATCATCACGCTGACCCTGATCAGCGCCGGCAGCCTGCCGGCCGGCTCCGGCCCGCCGGTCTGGGTCATCGTCAGCGCCGGCGCGGCCATCGCGCTCGGCACCTATCTCGGCGGATGGCGCATCGTGCGCACGCTGGGCAAGGGGATCACCGACATCGGGATACCGCAGGGCTTCGCCGCCCAGACCAGCGCCACGGCCGTCATCCTGACCTCGTCCCACTTCGGGATGGCCCTGTCCACCACCCACGTCGCCTCCGGCGGCATCGTCGGCGCCGGGCTCGGCACGCCGAGCGCGCGGGTCCGGTGGGACACCGCGCGGCGGATGGTGCTGGCCTGGCTGCTGACCCTGCCGGCGGCCGGGTTGGCCGGGGCGGCGGCCGGCTGGACGGCGTCGACCGGGACCGTCGGCACGTTCGCCGTGGTCCTGGTCGGCTTGCTGGTGGGACTGGGCGTGTACGTCGCCTCGCGTCGCCAGGTGGTCGACGAGCACAACGTCAACGACATCCCGGTGGAACCGATCGAGGAACCCACCGTGCCGGTGGCCGGGAGGTGACCGTGCAGATCAACTGGAGCGCCCTCGGCCTGGTGCTGATCGCCGGGCTGGTCAGCGGAGTGGGTGTGGTCGTCCTGTTCACCCTCGGGGTCCGCGGCCTTTCCGACTACATCGACGCCAAACAGGCCGGCCGCACCAGCGTGCTCGGGCTCGGCGGCGCCGTCGTCGGCTTCGCCCTCTCCCTCGCGATCGTCGCCCTCGGCATCTACGTGATCGTGGCCGGTTGACGCCCCGCGCCGTCAATTCGGCACGACATGCCGCGACGCCGTGTAAATTGTTCCGCTTCGGGTATCCCTCGGCGCGTCTGCGTCATTTGCCCTGGGTGAGGTGCGCAATGATTGCTCGTCCCCGCATACTCGCGATGCTGATCGCGCTGGTGCTGGCGCTGGCCGGCTGCGGCGGTGTCGGAAACGATCCGTCCGGCGACGCCGGCGGCAAGGCCTCCCTGACCACCATGGGGTTCGGCCTGCCGGACGAGCATGCCACGGCCCGGGTCGACGTCTACCGGAAGGCGCATCCCGATGTGGACATCCGAATCAACGAGGGCAACTTCGACGAGCAGCAGTTCCTCTCCGCGCTGGCCAGCGGCAGCCCGCCCGACCTGATCTACTTGGACCGCAACAAGTTGGGCAGCTTCGCCGCCCGCGCCGCGGTGCAACCGATCGACGACTGCGTCAAGCGCCGCAACGTCGACATGTCCCAGTTCCGGCAGGGAACCGTCGAGCAGGTCACCTTCGACGGCAAGCTCTACGGGTTGCCGGAGTTCGCCCAGGTCCGGCTGCTGATCATGAGCAACACCGTGCTGCGGGAGGCGGGGCTCGCCCCGGACCAGCTGTCCACATCGGACTGGTCGGCGCTGGCCGACGCGGCGAAGCGGCTGGCGAAGGTGACCGGCGGGCGGGTCGAGCGGATCGGCTTCGACCCCAAGGTGCCGGAGTTCCTGCCGCTGTGGGCCAAGGCGAACGGCGTGGACCTGGTGGGCGACGACGGCAAGACCGTGCGGCTGAACGATCCGAAGACCGTCGAGGCGGTCCGGTTCACCACCGATCTGGTCGCCGAGCAGGGCGGCTGGAGCCAGTTCAAGGCCTTCAAGGACGGCTTCGACATGCTCGGCGCGCGCAACCAGTACGTCACCGGGCAGCTCGCGGCGATGCCGATCGAGTCGTGGTACATCAACACCCTGGCGGCGAACTCCCCGGACGTGGACGTCACGGTCCTGCCGTTCACCGACCGCAGCGGGACACCGGTGACCACGGCCGGCGGCCAGGCGTGGGCGATCCCCAAGGGTGCCCCGCATCCCGAGCAGGCCTGCGACTTCATGGTCACGATGACCGCGACCGACACCTGGGTGACCGCGGCCAAGGCCCGCCGGGACGCGCTTGCCAAGCAGAACAAGCCGTACTCCGGCACGTACACCGCGAACCGGGCGGCCGACGAGAAGATCTTCGCGGAGGTCTACGACGGACAGTCCAACAAGATCATCGACGCCGGCGTGCGGGTGGCGCTCTCGTTGCAGGACAAGGTTTTCGCCTGGCCGGCCAACCCCGCCGGGGCGGAGCTGCTGAAGGTGTGGGAGTCGGCGGTGAACCGGGTCCTGCTCGGCCAGCAATCCCCCGAGCAGGCCATGCAGCAGGCCCAGCAGGAGGCCGACACCGCGATTCAGCGGGCCGGAAGGTAGTCCGAGCGTGGCGCGCACGACCCTGCGCCGCACCGAGACGCGTTGGGGTTACTTCTTCCTGTCGCCGTGGATCGTCGGCATGGTGCTGTTCACCGCCGGCCCCATGGTCGCCAGCCTGCTGCTGTCGTTCACCGAGTACGACCTGATCAACGAGCCGAAGGCGGTCGGCACCGCCAACTATGCCGAGCTCCTCGAGGACCCGAAGGTGGGCACCGCGGTGTGGAACACGCTGTTCTACACCGCGCTGCACGTCCCGCTGCAGATCGCGCTGGCGCTGGCGCTGGCCATGCTGCTGCACCGGGTCGGCCGCGGGGTGAGCTTCTTCCGGACCGTGCTGTACCTGCCGGTGATGACCCCGCCGGTGGCCATGGCGGCAATGTTCCTGTTGCTGCTCAACGGTTCCACCGGCGTGATCAACGAGGCGCTGCGGTTCTTCGGCATCGACGGTCCGAACTGGACGACCGACCCGGCCTGGATCAAGCCCGGAATCGTGATCATGGGACTGTGGACCGCCGGCAGCACCGCCATCATCTACCTCGCGGCGCTGTCCGGCGTTCCCGAGGACCTCTACGAGGCCGCTCGGCTGGACGGGGCCGGCGCCTGGCAGCAGTTCCGGCACATCACCCTGCCGATGATCAGCGGCGCGATCTACTTCACGGTCATCGTGAACACCATCAGCTCGCTGCAGATGTTCACCGAGGCGTTCTCGATGTTCTTCGGCTCGAACATCGCCGAGTCCAGCGAGGGCGACGCCGCGCTGTTCTACGTGATCTACCTGTTCCAGCAGGCGTTCCGGTCGTTGCGGATGGGCTACGCCTCGGCGCTGGCCTGGCTGCTGTTCCTGATCATCGTCGTGATCACGGTCATCCAGGTGCGGGTCAGCCGGCGCCTGGTCTACTACGAGGGGGAACGGTGACCACCCTGGCCCTGCGGCGCCCCCGGCGGGCCGGACGACTGGTATCGATCATGGCGCTGGCCGTGGTCGCGATCCTGTTCGTCTACCCGTTCGTGTGGCTGCTCACCGCCTCGTTGAAGAGCCGAGCCTACGTGTTCGGCAACTCGCTGCTGCCGCTGCCGTTCGCTCCGGAGAACTACGTCCTGGTCTGGGACAAGGCGCCGATGCTGCTCTGGATGGTCAACAGCGCGGTGATCAGTGTGGCGGCCGCGGCGAGCGTCACGATGTCCAGCGCGTTCGTCGCGTTCGGATTCGCGCACTTCCAGTTCCCCGGGCGCAACATCTGGTTCGGCCTCGTGCTCGGCACGATGATGCTGCCCGGCGCGGTGACCATGGTGCCGGTGTACCTGGAGTGGAACGCGCTCGGCCTGGCCAACACCCAGGTCCCGCTGTGGGCGCAGAACCTGTTCGGCTCGGCGTTCTTCGTGTTCCTGCTGCGCCAGTTCTTCCTGACGATCCCCAGGGAGATCTTCGAGGCCGCCAGGGTGGACGGCGCCGGCTACCCGCGGATCTTCTTCTCCATGGCGCTGCCGCTGGCCAGGGCCGGCCTGATCGTCGTGTTCATCTTCGAGCTGAAGAACGCCTGGACCGACCTGCTCAAGCCGCTTATCTACCTGCGCGACCCCAACCTCTACACGATGCCCCGCGGGCTGAAATCGATCATCGACCGGTTCGGCCTCGGCGGCGAGCAGGAATGGGAGGTCGTCCTCACCGCCAGCGTCATCGCCACCGTCCCCATGATCATCGCTTTCTTCCTTGCCCAGCGATACTTCATGCACGGCCTGGTCACCCAGCGCACCTCACGCTGAGAACGGCGCGACTCTGCCGGCGGCGGGCACGCGTCACGGCTTCTTCGGCATCATCATCCACAGCACGATGTACGCGATGAACTGCGGACCGGGCAGCAGGCAGGACAGCACGAACAGCAGCCTCATCTTGCCCGGCGTCCACCCGAAGCGATCCGCCAGCCCCGCACACACGCCGGCGATCACCTTGCGCGACTGAGGCCTGGCCAACGTCGTCGTAGTCATGGTCATGGGGCAGGCGTACCCCCTTTGCGCACCGCGCAATCGGGCACACGGGATACGGGTGGGCGCAGCGGGACTCAAACCTGCGACCGCCCGGGTGTAAACGGATCCGACTGACGGACAGTGGGCTCTACCAGCACCGTTGTGAACTCAGCTGCCTCGTGCCACCGACAGTCACCCCAATCGACGACGTTTGGTGCTACGAGCATGCCACGCGAGCCGAGCTGATCAACCTCCACCGCGACTGCCGGCGCGGGGCTCGACACGAGGTCGGGCGGCATGCCGGTGCCGTGACCGCGCCGCACCCGAGGTGTTCCTGCCGCGATGTGCATCTGCATGGCCGGCTTGGTGTCTGCCCCGCCGAGGCGCCGATGCAGACGAGGTTGATCGATAGGAACGTCGGTGGCCACGCAGCACACCAGGTCCACCGGTGCCTCATGAGCGCTGCGGGCGAGGGGTCAAGTGTGCGAAGCCCTTTCTGACGAGGGTGCGGATCGTGGCGGGCGGAAGTAGCGGGGTCGGGTCGTCGGGCCCCCGGACAATGGTGCCGTTCTCGGTGGGTCCGTTGGGTCCAAAGAACTCCAGCCGGACCTCGAGGTCAATTGTCGAATGGTGCCCGATGCCCGCGGCCGCGAGCGTGCGATCCGGTGGCACTAGGTCTCCGGCGAAGTAGAGCCGGTAGTGGAACCGGATGCCGGTCCGGCCGTCGAACTCGGCCACGGAATCGGGCAGGGCGAGCCCCGTGCGGACCAGGCCGTCAAGCTCGCGGCCGGAGCATCTCCCCGGTACCGGCAGCAGATGCGCGACCGACAGAGACCGGTTGCGGATGTAGAGAACGACGCGCGGGCCCGCGCCGTTGTCGATCCGCCGGGGCGCGGGCAGCACGCGCAGTCCGATGCCGCGGTCGTCCCGCCAGGTCCGGACCAGCTGCGCGACGACCTCGCCCCACCCGGCGGAGGCGTCGAGATACCGGCGCGGTGCCAGCAGACCCGGTGGGTTGGAGCCGTCCAACCGAATGATGAAGACGAACGCGCACCGTCGCTCGACCTCGGTCAGCTCACGCGCGAGCGCGGCGGCGAACTCCTGCTCGACATGAGCGTTGCCGTCGCAGTGCTGGGACCACAGCAGCACGAAGTAGTCCGACTGGGTCAGCTCGCGGTGGATTCTGAGCACCACGTTCTCGCCGGGCCAGATGTCGTAGGCGTCAACGAACGTCCCGATCCGATACTGGCTCAGGTTCCGGGCAAACTCTTCAGCGTTCGGGCGGTCACTCCCGGCGTGCGAGATGAAGACCCGGGGCGGACGCACGTCACCGGCGCCTGACATGGTTCCTCCATAGCTGCTGGCCCCGCCGAACCAGACGGACGATCATGGGTGCTCCGCTTTCCCGGCCCGCGTCCCCGAACAGCGTCCAGCACGCCCACCGCGCCGGATGATCCGCGTGCGGCAGCTCGGTGGGTGTGCCCCGGGCGCCGCGGAGGATGTCCCGCTGGGCTCGCTGCAGCGCGACGTCCCGCGGTAGGTACCGGGCGTAGCCCTCGAACCGGTCGAGCACGGCGCCGGCGACGTTGTCCTCCGCCACCCACCGGGCGGCGACGACCGAGGCGGCGCCCGCATGGATCGCGGCCCTGGCGAAACCGACCCGCTCGTCCCGGCCCACCCGCTGCGCCATGCCGGATTCGCACGCCCCGAGGATCATGGTCGCGCAGCCGCGGAGGTTCATGTCTTGCAAGGCTCTCGGCTCGAGTCGCCCAGCTTTCCCGGCGGGCGCGAACTGCAGCCAGGACCGGGCCGTGTTGCCGTGGTCGTACCGGCCGTGAGCGTCGATGCGCACCTGGCGATAGGAGTGCCGCTCGAGCTCGGCCCGCACCGCCCCGGGGGTGACATGCGTTCCCGCAAGCCGAGTCCGGGCCGGCAGACCCGGTGCGGGGGCGAGCCCTTCGGCCGGCGGACTGATCCGGAGCCGGTACCTGCCACGCAGTCCGCGCGACCGGCGCTGGAGCGGCAACAGGGCGGACAGGCACGGAAGATCGGAAAGCGCGAACCGGTGGCAGACCCGGTTCTGCCCACCCGGAAGCCGCACGGCCGCCAGCGGGATCTCCGCCAGCGCGCCCCCGGCGACCGCCGCGATCCGGCGCACCTGCGCCGGGATCTCCGCGAGCGCGGCGCCGATGCCGGCCTGGTCGGCGACCGCGGCGAGACGCGCCTCGAACTGTCCGGACTCGATGCTGTCCTCCAGGGTGTCCTTGTTCGCCCAGCAGGACATCAGCTCGTCGATCGCGGCCTCCAGGGCCGGGCGCCAACACGGCACGCTGACGTGCTGCAGCAGCCCTCGACCGAGGATCGCGTGGTGGACCCGATCGTGGGTGGAGTGCATGATCCAAATCACCCGGGACCGCGGCAGGCGCTCGCCGATCTGGTTGATCCAGCGCCAGGCGCCCTCGTGGTCGCTGGGTCGGGGAAGATCGCGGACAGAACCCGTGTCGCCCGGCAGGATCCGGCCGAGGATCGCGGCGCCGCGGGCGGCCTCCATCGCCACGACGACCGCGGCAATCCCGTCGATGCCACGCCGATCCACCATGCTGAACGCGGCCCTGATCCGCTCGTCGTGCTCGTCCGGGACAGACTGCAGCATCCGGATGCGGACCCGGTCGGTGAGCTGCAGGCCGGCGATGTGCTCCTCGAGACGATGTGCCTCGGCCCAGCTGTGCGCGGCCGCAGCGTCCGCGCCGAGCCGGCCGCAGGCCCGGCCGAGCGCACGCAACGCGTCGACCCGAACCTCGGCCGGAGACGTGTCCGCGGCGGCGATCTCGAGGTGCTCGACGGCCTCGCGCAGCGACGACTCCGTGCCGATCGTGAGCTCGAGCTCACCCGCGGCCAGGCGCCACAGGCCGACCTCCCGATCTCCGCGCACGGCCCGGCGCGCCGAACCGAGCTCGGCCTCGGCCTCGGCCAGCTGGCTGCCGACGATCAGCCGGCGAACACGCCGGATTCGCTGATCGAATCGAGCGGGCTCCGCTACCCTCTCATCGGACAGGTCGGCCACCAGGGCGGCTCCGATTCTCTGGTCGGCCATCACCGCGACGGCGTCCACCAGCAACGTGAGGCACCGGTCGGCCTCCTCGGGCTGGGCGGTGATCCGGTATAGCACGACGAGCTGGTGCAGCACATGCGCGCGTCGCTCCGGCTCCACCCCGGGGCCGGCGACCGCGAGCAGCACCTGGATGGCCTGCTCGTAACGCATCCGGTCCTTGAGCGCGAGGGCGTACGCGAGGTGGTCGGCAACCGTTCGCAGCTGCGGGTCGGTGAGCACCTCATCCACCGCGTCCTGCTCGCCCAGGTGCAGCCCGACCAGGATCCGGTCGCGGCGCACGCGCCGCACCGCGGCCAGATCGCCGATCACCCGAAACGCCCGCTCGGCGGCGTCCAGACCACGCCGTGCGCCGTCGAGATCGCCGTTGCCGGCCGCCGCCAGCGCAGTCACCCGATCCATCCGGGCGCGCTCGTCGGCGGTGAGCGCATCGCGCCGATCCGCGAGCTCGGCCGCGTCCTCGCGGACGCCGTCTTGGTTGCCTTGGGCCGAGCGGATCTCCGCGCGCAGCACGAGCAGGCTGGGGCGGGCCGATCCGGCTTGATCCAGATATCCCGCGCAGCGGTTCGCCGCCAAAGGCAGCTGCCGCAGCTCGATCAGCAGCGCCACGTGGTCGATGGCCAGCGCGAGCCACAGCTCGCGGTCGGTGCCCGCGACGTGCTCCACGGCCCGGCGGTAGGCGTCGTCGACGCCGTTCGCGTCCCGACGATCGAACGCCTCACCGCCCATGGTCAGCAGGTCGGCTAGCCGGCTTCCGGCCTCCACCGCGATGCGGCGCGCCGATGATCGCATCATTCCTCACACGGGGTTGGCTGCTCAATGTCCAGGCAGACCAGGACGGCCTGCCCGCGCAGCGACGGAGCCGGCGCCGGGCTGCTGGTCGTGCTCGGCGCAGTGCCACCACTGTTGCCACCGCTGTTCCCCGAGCCACCGGACCCGCCTCCGCCGCCACTACCCCCAGAGCCACCGCCACCACTACCTCCGCCGCTACCACCCCCGACGCCGCCTACGGCAACGGGAACCAGCCGGAGCCACGGCCGGTCCCGGAACGTGATGATGTCGGGCAGGCTGTCCGGCAACGTCGTGGCCGACACGTTCCGGATCGTCACCGGACGGATGATCACGGCACGCTGCCGAACGATCGGGTCGGCCACGAGCTCGCCGTTGTTGGCCACCATGGTGGACCGCGCGTTCTCCTCGGCGAAGGCGACGGCGCCCATTCCGGGCACGTCGGCCAGGGTCGCGTAGACCGGCCGTGCGTCGTGGGTGAGCGTGGCCTCGGCCGGCTCGACGTACCGGAAATCCGTTCCGTCGCGGCGCATCAGCGGCGGCCGCGACGGGTCCGCGGCCATCGCCGCCAGCGCCCGATCGGCCGCCGGGTTGCCGCTGGGCCGCAGCTCGATCTCCGTGGCACCGACAAATGCCACGCCGTCGTCGCGCAGCCGCACGGCGCGGTAGTACGGGGCGACGGCGGTCCGCATCGCCTCGTCGATGGCAGGCCAGTCGCGGACGGCCGCAGCCCCCACGACTGAGCCGTTGGTGCCGAAGATCGGGTCGGTCGCCGGCGCCCACGGCCGGCGTTGGGAGGTGAGGTAGACGGTCGTCGCGCCCTCCGGCGTCGTCACCTTCACCGACGGGGCGCCGTCCGGGGCCTGCCCGGTCGAGACGACCAGGGCCGAGTGGTCGGGCGTGGCGGGCTCGAAGCCGATCGGGCCCGCGGGAACGTCCGGTGGACCCCGGGCGAGATCCGCCTGGTAGAACAGCGGCAGCTTGGTTGCCGGATCGGGAACGCCGAGCCGGAACGAGAGCTCCTCGCCGGGTGGCCGCACCTGGTCGGTCAACGTCAACCACGGCGCGTCGGGCCCGCCCACTTTGTAGAAGGACTGACCGTTGCCGCCGTCGACGCGGTACAGCACCCCGTCGGTCGCGTCGGGGATCCTCCCGTCGGACACCCGTTGCTGGATCGACTCGAGTGCGCGGCGGACGCGGTCGAGAATGCCGGTGCGCCACCGGATCGTGATCGTGTCGGCCGCCCTGGTGGTGTCCAGCTGGCCGAGCTCGTGACTCTGGACGTGGACGGTCTGCGAGATGCGACCGTTGCCCGTCGCGATCTCGTTGGTGACCGCACGCGTGGCCGTCTCGACCCGCCAGACCTTCAGTCTGCCGAACGGAACGGCCGCGCGTCCGATCCCGGCGACCTGGACCCCGATTCCATCCCGCGTCCGGGCGACCGTGTGCCGGACGCTGATGACCGGTTTGAGCTCTACCCGGTTGGTACCGGGAACCTTGATCTCCTGAAGGGTGACCTCGTTGAGCCGCAAGGCACCGGTCGCCGGGTCCGCACCGGACGATGGGTCGTACAGGCCGGCCCGGCGGGACGGACCGGTCAGGTCGAGCTGGTAGTCGCCGGTCCCGCGCCGACCCACCGGGTTACCGAGCGAGACGCCTCCGGAGACCCAGGTGTACCCACACCAGGAGTAGCTCTGCGACGGCTCCGGCAGGATTGCCTCCTGCCGCGCCGACCGTGGGGCGACGAACTCGATCGGCGTCTGTTCCCGCAGCGTCGCGCGATTCCGCTCGTACCAGTCCCGGAAGCTCTGGTCGGTCCGGATCGCGGTGTCCGACACCGGAAGCGCCAGGTGCTTCGACACGATCCATTCCAGGGCGGCACTCCAGCTCATGAGCTGCTCTAGCCGCTGGTACTGCGGATCATGGTCGGCGATGGCCTGGTAGTGCCGGTCCCACCAGGCCAGGGCCCGGCCGGCCTGGTAGCTGGGCTCGACCTCGGTGTCGCCCGCGCCGTCCGAGCGGGAGAACAGCCTGGTGGACTGCGCGCCGACACTGAACCGGTCGTCGGTGAAGTCGAACCCGGCGTCGTTGTGACCGAACCAGAGCCGGCCCGACTCGCCGGCCGCATCGCCCTCCTCCGGACAGTGGCCCAGCGGGATCTCGGCCTTCGGATCCGGGACGAAGCCACCCACCGCCTCGGTCGGGACCCCGCTGCCTACCCCGTTCACCCAGTTCTTGGCAATGTGATCCGTGTAGAACAGCGTCATGCCAACGTCAGTGCCCGCCAGGTCGCCGTCGTAGCGCGCCTGGCTGTACATCGGTCGCCGCTCGAGCGCGTTCTTCAACGCCCACAGGTGCGTGCGGTTGGACGGCAGCCCCTCCGCCTCGAGCGCGGGCTTTGCCGGATCTCCGCGGTGCAACGCGCCATGGACCTTGTCGAGCAGCTCCGTGGGCGGACGGGCGGACGGATCGCTCAGAAACCCGGCCACCTGGTCAAGCCACCGCGGCGCCAGCTCCGGCAGCAGATCGCGAACGTCCTCGATGGACACGAGGTGCTCCGGGGGATCCAGTGAGAACCCGGGGAGCAACCCACCGCGGTGTGCGTACTCCCGCTGCAGAACGGCGAGGTCCTCGGCGTCCACCGGTTCCGACGACACGTCGGGCCAGTTCCACCCACCGGCATGGAGTTCACGGCTTCGTATCTCCACTATGGACAGACGCTTGCTCTGGGCGAGGAAGTCCCGTAGACCATCGGCTTGGTCGATACGTCTGGTCAGGTACCCGTTGGCGGAACGAACGTCAGCCGTCGGAAGTGGCTCCTCCGAGTCCAGCGCGATCGTCTTGCGGTCGCTGTCGGTCTGGTAGCGATGGACCCGAACCCGCTCCGGATCCGAGCCGGCGTCGATTCGGTGCTGGTCGATGGCCAGCCCGATGGTGCGCGCCCGGTGCGGATCGCCCTGCGGGACCAGCACGTGCAGGACGCTGCCGTCGAACAGCGTGCGTCCGGAACCCACCGGCTGCCGGGCAAGATCGGCGAAACCTTCGTCCCGCACCGGCAGGCCGTCATAGAGGTTGTCACGCAGCCGATCCGTACTGAGATCCAAATAGGACGCCAAACCGAGGCGGGCCCAGTCGCGCACCTGCTCGTCCACCTCGGCCGGTGGCCGCCCGGCCAGCCAGCCGCTCGCCCCGTCGTAGGAGATGACGGCGGTATGCGTGGTCGCCAGGGGAACGCCGGGTGTGGAAACGTCGCAACCGGACGCCGGCAACAGGACGGCGAGGAACCCGATGATCGCCGCTCGTGGCCGGGCTTTCGGCCGGCGGAAGGGGCGGTCAGCTCCGGGTACCGGAGACGTCCCACGAGACCGCACCGGGGAGACACGGTCCGCTCGGCGATTCCTTGGCATATGTTCCTTCAATCTGCTCGGCCGTCCATGTCCCGGCGATCACGGCGCCGGTCTTCACCCGCAGGATCAATGTGAACGTCGTCGGGATCGACTCTCCGCGGCAGTCGAACCGCTCCGCCGACGTCCCGGACGCGCGCCAGCCGCCGCTCGTCTCCACCATCTCGATCGCACCGGCCCAGCCATCGCTCGCGACGCGGCAGCGGTCCGGGCAATCCGTGACGGCGACGGTCAGAGTCCGCGTCACGGTTTCCCGGCAGTCGTTGAGGTTGCACGCGGCCTGCTTTCCGGTGAGCGCATAGGCTCCATCGAGGAGCGCCCGCTCGGGCACCTGGTCCACATCGCGATCTCCCGTGGTTCCCACCGGCCGGCGGAACCGGCGGCCGGCGTCGACCAGCCCGAACTGGCGGATGTCCACTTGGGACGGTGTCACACTGACCACGGCGGCGGGATCGAACCCGGGCCAGAGCGGGTCGAGGTGCTCGACGCCGCCGGGTCCGCGCGGCGGCGCGAGCGGGACGGCGCCCGCACACCGCACGCGTGGTACACCGCGCCGGTCGACCAGCACCGCGGTACCGGACTGGAGGATCGCCTGATACGGAACGCTCCGGTCACCGACGAACCGGTGGGCGGTCACCCGCGTGTCGGCGCGGAGCCGAACGGGCGTCAGGTCGGCGAGGTACCGCCCCAGGTCGCCCGGTGGTTGCCCCGGAACGTCGCTCGTGACGGCATGGGCCCAGCCGCCGGACCGGGCCGGTTCGGCCTTCGTGACCAGCGCGGCCATCCCGCCCTGGTCACAGCTCGACCGGCCGAACGCGCCGCCGTAGAGTTGCTCGCTGTCCCCGGCGATCTCGCCGCGGCCTACCGGATCTGGCGGCACGGGCGCGTGCTCAATGGCCAGGTCGGGGCCGAAGGCGTCGTCGCCCAGCACCGCGGTGGCCAGCGCGACGATGTCGCGCCGGGCCGCGTCCTGGTTGATGTCGAGCACCGCCGACGCCACCAACGTTCCGATGACGATCCCGTTGGCCGCCCCCGCGAGAACCGGCCATGCCCGATCCGCCCAGGACGGCCGGGCGAGCACGCCGCCGGCGAGCGCGACGAGCAGACCGGCCAGCGACAGCCAGTACCCCGGGCCAACCCCGCTGGCCGGATCGATCCCCGCCCGGTACGCCGCGTCCGCCACTTCCGGCCACTGCAACGCCTTCAGCGCCGCGACCTGACCCACGGCGGCGAGGCCGGCGGCCGTGACGCCGATCCCGGCGCCCGCCGCGAAGATCGCGCCCAGGATCAGCACCACGGCCGCCGCGGGCAGGAGCCAGAACAGGCCGGGTGGCCCGTGCCCGCCGACCGCTGCGGCGAGCCGCAGGCCGGTGTGGGACCCGCCCATTCCTCCCACCAGAACCGGGATCACCAGAAAGGAAGCCAAGGCGAGCGCACCCCCGAACGCGGCCGACCAGCGCGCGAGGTTGGCAATGATCATCAGCCGACCGGTACTTCCGATCCCCAGTCCTGGCCCTTCTTGGCCGGTTGGCGGGACGCGGCTTGCGCTCTCAGTTCCGGTTCCTGCCTGTTCGGCACCACGACGGCCACCACCTGCGGCTGGGCTCCGGTCTCGTCCTGGCGCATCGGGCACTGCCAGGTGGAGAAGTCCTGTGTGGAACAGATCCCCACGGGGTAGTAGTCCACCCCCACCTTGGTGAACGCGTACACCCGCTGCGAACTCCCAACCGGTCCGATCGTCGCCGTGCCGAGCGCCGGGCTCACCGACCCCGGCTCGTTGCCGGGGCCGGCCACCGGCGCCTGCGTCGGCGATGTGGTGGTGGCGCCGCCGGATCCGGCAGGGGACGGTTGAGCCGCGAGGTCGGCAAGGCGCCCGAGCAGAAACCCGACCGCGAGCAGGGCGATCACCGCCGCGGCGGCGGCGACCGGCAGCCGGCGGCTCCTGCGCGCCCACCGCGCGATCTGCGCCATCCGGCCGGTCGGGATCAACCCGGCCGGATGTCCTCCCGCGGACCACCTGTCGAACGCGGCGGCGAAGATGTCCTGCGCGCCGCCCGTCGCGGCCGCTTTGCCCACCATTCTCGCGAGCTGCTCGGACTGCGTGTCCCTGACCAGACGTGCGGCGTGCTTGCGCGCCTCGGCATCGCGCAGATCCTCGAAATCCGGTCCGTAGAGCGTCTTCAACAGCCGGCTGAGCAACTCCTGCCTGGCTTCGACCTCCACGAACCCGGCGATGGCGTCCATCGCGCGGACGTCAAGCGCGGCCCGCAGCACCTGCCGGTTCCACCTCCAGTGCTCGGCGAGCCTGTTCAGCTCGCCCAGGAACTCCCGGACGGTTCTGACCCCGAGCAGGCCGGCCACCGGGTTCCGCTCGGACCGCACGGCCCCGCGGTCGCGGACGCGATGCCCACCCGATGCGCCATCGCCGGCCATCGGCGCCGGCTCGAGCGGCGCCGGGTTCGGCTGCCTCGGGCTCGGGTGGGCGGGACCGTCCACTCCGGAGGGAACGAGCACGGGATCACGTGCCGGCTCCGCCACCGGAAGCGCTGTGCCGTGCACGAGTCTGGCGACGAGCCGACCGGCCTCCTGGCTGATCCGGCCGTCGGCGAGGTCGCGGTCGAGATCGACGATCGTGCGGTTGACCGGGCCCGTACTGTCCAGCCGCACCGGCAGGAAAACGATCTCGGGCAGCCGCTTGATGCTGCTGTCGTGCCGGGACTGGTAGGTCGAGAACGACCAGCGCCGCCAGACCCCGTGCTGCTGGATCAGGTAGTCGTTGGCCGCCTGGCGAAGTCCCCACACCATGGCCAGCCGGTCCTCGTCCAGGCAGCCGACGATGCTGAGCGGGTAGGTCGGACGGTCGAGCAGCCGGGTGATCACCACACCCAGCTCGCGTTCCAGCTCGCGCGCTCGCCGGCGCAGCCGAACGATCGCATCCGCGGTGTTGGGCAGGCTCCGTGAGCCGACTCGCGGCATCGTCCAGGTGGCCGGCGGCTCATCCCGCCAGCCCTTCCAGTTGCTCAGGCTCAGGGCGGCCGGAACGTCGAGGATGCCGGCCGGCCCGATCAGCGCGTGGGAGTCGTTTCGGCCGGGCGCGAGAGTGCCCTGGGCGATTCGCCGGAGGACGGCCACCAGTCCGCCGTCGCATTCGATGTAGGACAGGGCAGTGGCCGGCGGCTCCACCTCGCCGACCGATTGCAGCCGAAGATGCTCCTCGAGCCTGCGCAGCCATTTCTTCGCCTCGGGCTCACTCGAAAACGAGTATCCGCGCACATCGAGCCCACGCGAGTCATGCGACCAGGCGAAGTAGACCTGATCGAGTATTTCCTCGGGTTGGTGGTCGGTCATGGCATTCCTACCTTCTGCGCTTCGGGGCTCGGGACCATGCCGGTCATGGCGAGGATCGCGACCAGCGGTTCCAACACACGGGTCGGTTGAATCCCGCGCGGGAACTTTCCCTTGGACTTCTTGTCGTTCGGGTCGACTCGCACGGCGTCCCTGCCGCTGGCCGAAACGAAGTGCAGCGTGCATCGTGGAAACGCCTGGAACGGTCGCAATGATGCCCCGGCGCCGATGTGGTGCAGGTAGGAGAACACGTCCCGGCTCTCGGCCCGAATCGACGCGGCGTCCAGCACCCGGGTATCGCCCCGGCGTAGCCACCGGTCGGCCGGGGGAACGTAGCGCAACCGGTCGGACTTCGTCACCGCGATCACCGCCGGCAGCCCGTCGATGCCGCCGGGCCGGGCCCGCAGTCGCTCGACCGCCAGGTCGAACGACTGGTTCTCGCTCGCCGCCGTGTCCTTTCCCGTCTCGAACTGATCCTCCGGGGCGTAGACGAAGATCACCGCGTTGGCTCCGACCAGGAACCGGGTGGCGCGGTTGCGGCCCGAGGTCTTCTCCAGGTCCTCGCCCGCGACGTCGAAGAAGGTGACCGGGCGCTCGCCGCCGGGTCCACGCAACAGCAGGATGTCGGCCGCCTCGACCACTCCGAAATCGGTCGCCGACAGCGCGTCACCCTTTTCGAATGGCTCGATGAATCGACGGCGAAAAGTGGCGTGCCGGCGGAGGTCGAGAGCGGCCACGGTTACCCCGTGCGGCAGCCCGACCCGGTACGCTTCCCGGATCATCGCCGTCAGCAGGTGCGTCTTTCCCGAGGCTGAGGCGCCGACCAGACCGATGACCAGGGGGTCGCGGTAACGCCAGTAACTCGCCGGAATGTAGTGCTCCGTCGTATCCTCGGACGTGTTCGGGCACTGCCGGTAGCCCTGGCGTTCCAGGTCGCGCTGCCGTGACTCGGACTCGTTCGATATGTCGACCAGCTCATAGCTTTCGTTCTCGTCATCGAAGAGGGAGAGCATCTGGTCGTTCGGCCAGTGGAACTCGTGGGCGCAGATCGGGCAGCGAACGAAACGGGGACCGTTCTCCATCATGCCAGCACCGCCATACCGATGATCAGAACCGCAACCAGGACCGTCGCGGCCAGAAAGGGGAGAATCCGCCGGGCCCGCTGGTCGGTCCGCGGGGTCTCGGTCGGGACCGCGTCGACCGGGTGTGGTCCGCGCTTCGCGGCGCTGATCTGGTCGAACAACTGGCGGCCGGCCGCGAGCGCCGCCTCCGGATCGTGCTTGGGGCGAACGACGGGGTTCTCCCGGAGCTTCTGGAGCAGGTTGGCCGGGTGGGGCCAGTGCTCAACGGGCTTGTCGAAGATCGGGTCGTACAGCGCCCGTAGCAGCTCGGGGTCGCGGCTGCGGTCGGGCCGCGCGCCATCCGCCGGCGCTCCCGTGTAGACGGTGCGGATCAGTAGCCCGGCGGCCAGCAGGTCGTCGCGGGTGTCGACCTCACCCGAGCCGGACCGCCGCGGCTCGCCGGCCCACGCGGCGGACTCGAAGTCGACGAGCTGGAGCTGCCGGCCGTCCCAGCGCACCGCGTTCGCCGTCACCGCCGCGTGCACCACGCCGGCCTCGCCGAGGTGCTGCAGCGCCCGCAGCAGGCCGATGTGGAACAGCCGCCGCTGGCCATCGTCGAACCGGTGCACCAGATCCGCGGCCGGTTCGCCGGTGTAGGCGCGCAGCAGCGCGAACGGCTCCTCGGCATCCATGTTGTAGGCCACGAGCTCCGCCAGCTCCGGCGGGTAGGGACCGGCGAACACCTGCCGGAGGCGGCTGCCGGCCCGGATCTCGTTGTCCAGCAAGTCATACAGGCGCGGGTTGCGCTTGCCGGCGGCGCTCGAGACGTACTTGCGCACGTACACCTGGTCCCCCTGCACGACCACGAGCCGCTGCTCAAGCGACGACCCGGGCGTGACGAACTCGCTGCGGTCGACCATGGTGATCGTGCCCAACCTGCCGAACACGTTGCGGTAGCGCACAATCTGCGTCAGCTCAGCCATTGACCGGGGCACCACCCAACACGTGACGAATCGACTCCGGCCGCAGGGGCACCAGCCGCAACGCGCCGACCAGCTCGCCGCCGGCGCTCCACACGATCCCGGGATCGGCGGCCAGCGGCTGGTGCGCGCCGTCCTGCTCGAGGACGCGCCGCAGCTGGGCGGGACCGAACCGGACCAGGCTCGGCTCGGCCACGGTGCTGAGGTAGCGGAGCTGGCCGCTGCGGCACAGCTGCGTCATGTCGCCGTCCACCCCGGTGCGCAGTGCCGCCAGCGCCGCGGGCGACTCCGACCACACCCGGGCCACGAGGGAATCCCGGGGGCGGAGGTCACGGGTGAGCCGGGGGGCCGCCATGAGACCGTGCCGCCGGACGTGCGCCCCGTACTCCCCCAGCAGCCGGTCCAGCCGTTGGGTGACGGCGCCGGGTGTGGTCCGCCCGGCCACCTCGATCGCCGGCCAGACCGGCGCCAGCGCTTCCCGGCACACGTCGACGAGGTCGCCGCGGACGACTCCGTACAGCTCCGGGAGGGTCGGCTGGACGCTGCGCGGCGCACCGTTCCCGGCCGGATCGACGCGCGGCGCGACGAAGAGCCGGTTGCCGGTGTCGGCCAAGGCGCGGACGATCTCCTCGAGCCCGGCGGCGACGTCCGCCGCGGCCGCGGCGATCGCCCGGTGGCGCCGCATCGGTTGCCACTCGCGGGCGGTGGCCTCCTCGGTGATTCGGGTCAGCTCCTCGAGGGTGCGCACCATCGCCGGCAGCCCGAGCTCGGCCTGCCACCGGCGTACCGCCGCGCGCCAGCTCAACGCGACCGCGGCCACGGCGAGCAGAACCGCGACCGCGATCAGGATCGGAGCGCCCGGCGCCGGGACCGGCACCTCGCCCGCCCGGCGGGCCGCCTCGACGGCGCCGGCCACCGCCCCGAGCACTGCCGTGAGCCCGTAGGTGACCACCGCGGGTGCGGCCGCCGGGCCGAGTCCGACCTCGGTCTGCGGACCGGGACGCCGCCCCAGCAGCAGCCAACCCGAACCGAACCAGGCCGCGGCGTAAAGGCCGCCGACCGCGGCGCCGAGCCAACTCGGCCCGGCCAGGAAGGCCACGGCCAGGCAGCTCAGGAAGATCAGCGGCAACGTGCCCAGCCGCAGCGGCCATGCCCGGAACGCGGGCATGTTCAGCACGAGCGGACCGCGCCGGCTCACCTGGTCCAGCGTCGCCGTGAGACCCTGCGGGCCGCTGGTCACGGCCGCCATGCGCATCTCCTGCGCCAGCACGGCAATCGAGACCCCCTCCGCGACGCGGGCGTCGACCGCCGCGCGCAGGCCGGCCGCGATCTCGCCGCCCCTGGCCTCCATCGGGTCCGCCACGCCCAGCTCCATGACCTCCTCGACGGGCGGGTGTCCCACCTGGAGCTGGCCGTCCATGCGGTTGAGCAGCTCACCGAGATAGCGGCGGTAGTTCTCCGCGGCCTGGCTCGCCCAGGCCACGTGGTTGCCCAGCTCCGCGGTGGGCCGCGGCGAGCCGAACAGCGCCTTCGGCGTTCCCAGCTGCCGAACCAGCTCGCCGATCTGGTTCAGCCGCCGGAACGCCTCCGTGTTCGCCGCCGACACCGGCCCGGACAGCACCGCGCCCGGCTGGTCGTGCGGCGCGTCCAACCGGCGCATGGTGGCGGCGAGGCTCGCCGCCGGCGGATGGTCGGTTGCGCACAGGGACTGCACGGCCGCGGCCCTGGCCTCGGCCAGCTCGACCGGTTCGGCGGCGCCGGACACCAGCCGGATCCCGGGGTTGGCCGCGGCGCTGGACAGCCCCTCGGCCGCGGCGACGACCCGGTCGAACACCGCCGGTACGGTCAGCGCGGCGACCAGGCCGTCCAGCGCATCCGCCGGCCCCTCGGCCGGCCGTGGCGCCGAGTGCTCGGGTGCCCAGTCCACCCCGCGCGGATCGCCGATCCACAGCACGGTCGCGTGCCGCAGCGCCGGCGGCACGGCGAGCGCCACGCCGTCGAGCTCATCGTCCATAGTGGACTGACCGACCGCGACGCAGACCACCGCGGTCACCATGTCCTCGCCCACAAGCGACAGGTAGATCTCCGCGTGCTCGACCAGAGAGCCGGCGTCGTCGACCACCACCACCCCGCCGGCGAGCTCGGCCGGCCGGTCGTCGGGCGCTTCGCGCAGGTCCAGCAGGGTCACCTTCGACGTGTGCATGCCCGGCCTCACCCGCCAAGGCCGTGCGCGACGTCCACCTGCTCGCGCAGGTCGAGCAGGCTCTTCGCGGTGATCCCCAGTCGCTGGTTCAGCGCCGCGCGCAGGGCCTGCGACCAGAACTGCCGGAACACCGCCAGTTGCGTGTCTCGGCTGAGCACCCGGCTCTGCTCGGCCTCCTTGATCTTCAACAGCTCGGGCTCGGCGAGGTCGACGATCGTGGTGAACTCGGGGGCAGGGGGTGCGGGGGCCCGGTCGGCGTGCGCCGGGACCGACGACATGAGGCGGGCGGCGAGGCCGCGCCGGGTCGCGTTGTCGTCGGTGAGAATCCAGTTCTCGTAGGCCTGTAGCACGCTCGCCCACGACGACAGCGCGCCGAGCGGGGTCAGCTCCAGCTTCATCTGGATCGAGTCCTTGCTGCCGATGTCGACCCTGATGAAGTCCGGGCTGGCCGGATCGCCCGCAACGACGATCTTGCCGTCCCAGGCCGCGCAGAGCAGCCGGTGCAGCACCTGCTGGCGGTCCCGCTCGTCCATGAGCAGGTAGCCGGTGTCCTGGTTGAGCCGCCGCCGCCAGGCGAGGCTGTCCTGCGGGTGCGGCTTGCGCTGGGCCTCCGACCAGAGCTTGACCACCCGCCGCAGCTCCGGCACCTCGGTGACACCCATGGAGCTGCGGGTCAGCACCACCACCATCGAGTCGGCTTGAACGGCGCGAAACTCCGGCTCCCCCAGCAGATCGACGGGCAGCGGCACCTCGCGGCGCAGAAACCGCTCGATATCCGGGTTCTCCTGCCCGGCCGGGTAGGTGAACAGCACCTTGAGCGGGGCATGGCCGTCCGGGGCGAACCCGCCCGGCACCAACTCGGCCAGCTTCTGCCGGAACCGGTTCAGGTCGGTCTCGGTGACGTGGTTGTCGCGCCGCTGCACCGCGTTGGCCAGCAAGTCCGCCATATGTGGGACCAGGGCGGGGCGGCCGCGGTCGCTCGGGCGCACGACCTCGGTCACCGCCTCCTTGACCTTCTGCCGAACCGCCGCCACCGCCGCCTCCGGATCACGGCGACCCAGCTCGTAGGCCGCGGCCCAGCCGTCGTGACCGAGCAGGAGGTTGAGCACGTGTCCCTCGTGCGCGTTGGGACCCAGGTGCTGCTCGTGGTCCTGCTTCAGCCGGGTGAGCACGGTCTGGTAGAAGCCCTCCAGCCCGCGGTCCTCGGGCGGCAGCAGGTAGGTCACGCCGACCCGGGTCTTGTAGAGGTCCTTCGAGCGCTGGTCGAACTGTTGCGGGTCGTTGAGCGCGTGCTCGGTGAACTGGTCGTAGACCGCGCGGAGCTCCTCGACGAACGCCTGCCACGGCCGGCTCCACAGCCGGTGGCTGTCGTTCCACGCCGAGTTCCACAACCGGCGCGTCTGCCAGGCGTACCAGCTGTCCTGCAGGCGGAGCACGGCCTGCGCCGGCTCGTCGGTGATCCGCAGCCGCTTGGTCAGCTTCTTCGGCAGGTTCTGCGGCACCGGCGGGGCGGCGGGGTTCAGGCCGGCCGGTGCGGCCGGCGGGATGCGCCAACCCTCGAGCAGCGACCGGAATCCCTGCCGGTCCAGCGGATCGGTCAGGTCCCGGTGGCCGAAGACGATGCGCTGCAACCGGAACAGGTCGACGCTGCGCAGCAGCACGGTGGCCGCCTCGGTCGGGTGGAAGTCCTGGGCGAGCGTGGCGACCGGGCCGGCCAGCGCCTCGCCGCCGCGGTCGATGCTCGCGCTCATCGCGTTCGCGCGCTCGGTCAGCGCGGTCAGGACCGCCGTGTAGCCCACCGGGTTCCCGACCGGCGGGATGCGGGTCGGCGCCGCCTCGAGCAGCCGGTCCAGGCCGGACGCGTTGACGAACTGCCGGATGTGCGGCTTGTTCGCCTCCGCGGCACCCGGGGGCACCAGCAGCTCCCGGACGGCATTGGCCAGGAAATGCGAGCTGACCACGTCGGTGAGCTCGAGCAGCGGTGTGGTCAGCGCGGCGACCGCGCTCGTCGTCACCCCGCGACGGCCCACGCCGGTCTCGGCGACGGCGTGCCGATCGACCTTGCTGTTGATGAAGCCATCGGCGAACGACTGGTAGGGGCGGTTCACCGCGTCCTCGTCGTCGGCCTCCTCGGTCGGCCCGGCCCCGATCAGCGAGATCATCAACGAGACCATCGAGCGGTTGAGGTCGTCCCGGCGCACCCCGCCGACCGGGCGTCCGAACAGGAACGCCGTCTGGACCGTGTTCGGCAGCAGCTGCACCTGCTCGAGCTGCGGGTAGCGGACCGACACCGTGCCGTGCGTGCCCCTGGCGTCCAGCTCGTCCGGCGAGCCCTGCGCGTTCTGGTCGTCGATGAGGCGGAACAGGTCGACCAGTGCCGCGCCGGCGTTGAGCTCGGCCGGCCGTCCACCGCCCGGGCCACCCTCGAACGCCGACGGCATCAGCACCAGCGGGTAGATCTCGGCCTGCTTCTGCCCCCGCTGCATGAGATGCCCGATCAGGTGCAGGTAGTCGTAGAAGACCCCGCCGCCGGTACCCCCGGCCACGGAGTAGACCACGAACACGATCACCGGGTCGACGCGCTGGGTCCGCTTGCCGCTGATCATGTAGAGCTCGCCGGCGGATTCGTTGATGTCCTCAAGCGCCTCGGTGATCCCGAGCAGAGCGGTGTCCGGGTTTCGCCTGATGGTCTCGAACAGGACGCAGCGCCCGACGGTCGGCAGCTGGCCGGCGCCGCGGATCAGCGGGCCGATGAGCGGGTCGCTCTCCTTCGACGGCAGCCAGCCGATGGTCTCCTCGTCGGCGTTGATCCGCAGGCTCTGGGCGACCTCGGCGGAGTTACCCAGCCGCGCCGGCACCAGATCGGTGATCAGGTGCATCGTCTTCTGCGCCGCCTGGTCGTGCTCCCTGCCGGGCACCACCTCCCGGCGCACCCGCTGCAGCTCCGTCGAGCTGAGATCGGCATAGACGAACTGCAGGCACGACGGCAGCTGATAGGGCAGGAGGTTCGAATCCGGCATGCTCGCCTGCAACCGGGTGCCGTCCGGGCCGCACAGCTCCTCCCGCAGCCGCTTCTCGAACTCGGCACCGACCTTGCACCCGGTCCCGCCCAGCCCGACGAACAGCATCGGTTGATATATCTTCATGGCATTGTCCTCAGGGTCGGGGTCCGACGGGACGGGTATTCGGCCTCATTCGCTCTTCTTCCGCTTTTCGACGATCTCGAGGACTTTGCGCCCAATTTCTTCCAACGTGTACGGCGCCTTGGCCAGGTCGTCATAAAGTCCCTCTCCTTCGGACGTCACGGACCGATCGCCCGCCGGGCCGAAAACCCGCATACCGAGCACGCGGCGCAGCTCGACCGCGGTCGCGTTGTCGAGTGGTCGTGTGTAGCCGGGCAACGTGCGCAGCGCGATTGCCAGCTCGCTCGCCCACCTTGCCGACGAACGGTGTCGCGACGACTCGCGCATCAGATAACCGGCGAGTGCCGCGATCGGGATGACCGCGGACAGCCGGACCAGCTCCGTGCCGATCGACACATCGCCCAGCAGGGCGTTGAGCCCGACGACGCCACCGGCGATGACGGCCAGTAGCCCGCCGGCAATCACCCGCAGCCGGTCCGCTCTCGTCGTCTCCTGCTCGGCGTACGACGAGTAGTGCTGGCTGAGCCGGTTGGCCGCGGCATTGCCGTTGGCCTCTCGGCTCCGGTCGCGGACGCGCGGTGTCTCCTCCGGACCTTCGTGGACGAGCCGCCGGCTCCGAATTCGATTCTGAATGTGCTCGGCGGCATCCAGAGCGTTGTCATACTCAGCCGCGAGGTCATGGTTGTCCCCGGCCTTTTTCCTGCTGACCGCGGCGATGTACGCCGTGACGGCCTCGTCGAGTCGCTGCCGCAGGTCGTTGGCGCTGCCGGCCAGTTCCTTGATCAGCTTGTCGTCAGCGCCCTCGTCGCCGATGGCGAGCAGGCGGACGACGCAGGACTGGGCCGCCGGACCGATCTTCTCGAACGCATCGACGAAGGCCTCGTCCTGGCGCACGGCCGCGCTGATGGCGCCGTCGATCTCCGCGGAGCTGACGACGAACTCCATGACCAGCCTCGCGTCCTTGCAGGCAGCCTGCACATGCCGGTCGCGTGACCTGCGCCAGTTGTTTCGGATCGTCTTGTCGAGAGCCCCGATCGCCCGTTGCGCCACCTCGAGCCGGTCAGACCAGCTGCGGTCCGCGACCGAGCTCGGACTCCGCTCGCCCACCTTCTTCCCGTCGACGTCCATCGGCTACTCCTCGGCCTTCCGAGGCCGGTGCTTCCTCCATATGTGCGGGAAGTACCGCCGCTGCATGTGTGCCGGGAGCTCTCTCGGACGCTTGGCGCCGCGTATCCTCCGGTCGTCTCGCGCCCGGTGGCGGTTGAGCGCCTCAGTGACCGGTTCGTCGAGCCAGCCATGCGGGCGGCAGACGCGCCGAACGACCACGAGCATCGCCAGCCAGTCGACGGCCAGGTAGCCGACTCCCGACCCGGCCGCGACGCCCAGGGTCTGGTACGGCCGCTGCTGGACGACGCTCCACCACGCATCAAACAGATCCGGCTCAGGGGGTCGAGTCGGGCCAAGCGTCTCGAGCCGCTTGTCTATCTCGGCGATGCGCTGGCGGGCCGCCTGCTGCTCACCGGCGAGTTGCTCGATCCGAGCCTTCGCCTCGGCCTTGGCCGCTTCCAGCTTCGCGGAGAGGTCGGCCACCCTCTGGCGGACCTCGTCCCGGTAGCGTTCTTTCTCGTTGTACGCGTCACCCCTCCCCGGCGTGCCCGTCCCGCGGGTGCCGTCCAGCTCGCCGAGCCGCTCCTGCTCCGCGTTGACCAGCTCCTCTTCCGCCGCGCGCAGCTGCTCCTTGAGGTCGATCACGTCGGGGTCATTCTCCACGGACGGTGCCTGGCGCGTCGTGATGTCGTGCTTTGCCGCCCGCTCCGCCTGGAGGGCTTGCGTTTCCACGGTCCACGTGTCCCGTTCGGTCGGGACCCGCGCGGCCGCAATCGCGTCGTGGTAAATCCACAGCACGGCGGCGAAGCACAGGAATGCCGCCACGATCACGGTGAGCGCGACACGCGGCCACGGCGTTGTCGGCGGCGCCTGGCGCCGGTGCATCGCCCTGACCGTCAGGTAGTTGACGAGCAGGAGCGTGGGCACGATCACCCCAAGCGCCAGGAGCGCGATGACCGGCGGCTGATTGAATGCCGAGGCGACCGGGAACAGCAGTGCAAGCGGTACGGCAATGCTGAACGCGACGGCCCGCCAGAACAGGCGCCGTAGCCGAATCTCGTTGGGCTCGGATTCCCGGCCGTTGCCAGCCATGAGCCGCGTGCTCCTTATCCGCCGAACGGGTTGTTGGGATCGAAATCCTTGCTGGGTGGGACGGCGGACGAGTCGCTGCCGAACGGATCACCGCCGAACGGGTCGGTGGTGGTGACCGGGGTGGGGGTTTGCGGGGTCGGGGAGCTCTCGAACGGGTCCCAGCTTGCGCTCGGGGTGGGCGCGGGCGAGGATCCGTTGGCCGGCAGGCCGTTGAACGGGTCGAACGACACCTCGGCAACCGGGCCGGCGGCCACCGCGGCGCCGGTGGTCCCGCGCTCGTCCAGGACGGCGAGGGTGAGACCGTCCCGGCCGATCTCGTGGTGCTTGCCGGCGGTGAGGAGGACCGGCTGCTGTCCGGGCGGCGCGAGGCTGATCTGCGGGCCGGCGCGGCGCACCTGGTACACGTTGGTCTCGGCCGGGCCGGCGTGCTGCAGCTGCAGCCCGGTGAAGTCGTCGTGCACGACGAACGCGAAGGCCTTTCCGTTGGGGTTGCGCGGTTCCAGCTCCGAGATCATGAAGTCGTTCTGTGCGAGCTGTACGCGCAACCCGCGCACCTTGCCGGCCTCGTTGCGGGACCGCAGCTTCGCCACACCGAACAGCAGCGCGCCGGTCAGCAGGACTCCGAGCCCCAGCCAGATCCACCAGAGCTTCTCGAGGATCCCCGGCTCGGGGGCGACCTCGGTGGCGAGCAGCCGCTCGGCGATCACGGCCGGCGGGCTCGCGTCGTCGACGAGACGCAGCGTGGCCGCGTTCGGGCCGAGCGCGGTGTCGGCGCCGAACCGCAGCGTGAACGGGGTCGTGGTGACGCCGGGGGCCGCCGGCACGAGCGCCGGCTCCACGGTCAGGGTCGTACCGGGCGACGGATCGGCGATCTGTAGCCGAAGATTCGCCGGCTGCCCGGAGTTGTTGGTGACCGATACGGTGCCGGTGATGGTTCCGCCTGGCGTCACCGTGGCGCGGTTGGTGTCGAACAGAACCTGCGCTTGGATCGCCGCCGCACGGCCTTGGACCCTGGTCGAGTACACCCGAGTGTCGCCGCCGATGCCGATTCCCGTGACCTGACCGGTAAACGTGAGGTCGCCGGTTGCGCCGTCGGGAATCGTGAGGTTACCGGCAAACGTCCCGTCGCGATCGGGATCGGCGAGCGTGACCTGTTGGGCGGGGAACCCGGAGCTACCCGTCAGCGTCGTGACGAACGAAAGTCCCTGCAGCGTCTGGGGATCGGTGATTGCCTTGCCGCGCGCCCACACCTGCATATCCACGCTGACCGATTGGCCGGCCGCCGGCTGCGGCGGGCTGACGCTCAGGTTCGCCTTGACCGCCGCCTGGAAGACCACGGTGGCGGCCACGTCCTGGGCGGGCACGTCCGCAGAGGACAGGCGAATGGTCCACTGGCCCGGCTCCGGATCCGTGATGCGCAGCGACTCCGTCTCGGTGGTCTGGCCGGCGAACTCGAAATGCGAACCGCCGGCGGCCGGCGCCGGCTTGTCCGTGCCGGGCGCACGGTACTCGACCTGGACCCGGGGGTCGCGCTTGTAGACCAGTATGGACGCATCGCTTGCGATGACGGGAATGTCGACGGTGAGCTCGGTCGATCCGCCGGTGGGAACATTGCCGGTCACAAGCGGGCCGTACTTGACGCAGCTGGCCGAGCTGAAGGCATCGGCGACCGCCACCTTCAGTTCCGTGGAGCTGGGAATGATCCGGTCGCTTGGGTCGGGGGCGGACGGTGCGCAGCTCTTGCCCCGCGCGAAGCCGCGCAGCGCGGCCTGGTCGACCGAACCGAAGCCGAGCGGCCACACCTGGGCGCCGGCCTGATCCAGCTCGCCCAGCACCTCCTGGAGCCGCACCGCCGCCGCCCCGTTGCGCCGCTCGGGCGTGTCGCCCCACTGCGGGCTCTTGGCGACGTCCAGCTTGCCGTCGGTGAGCAGGAAAACGATCTTCTTCTCCGGTCCCCCGGCACCGAGAAACGCCAGTGCCTGCTGCAATGCCGCCACGTGGTCGGTACCGTCGCCCTCTTGCGGGGTACGCCGGTGCAGCTCGCCCACGCACTTCGCGAGTGAGTCGCGCTGCTGGGTGGCATCGAATCGGGTCGGCGGGCAGACCACGTGTACCGCGCTCTGTCCCGGCCCGTCGGAGCTTCCGAAGCCGGCCACCGACACCACCGAGCCCGGGGCGAGCGCACTAGCCGCGATCGTCCGAGCGGCCTCCTTCTCCGCGGCCACATCGGCTTCGCTGATGCTGCCAGACTCGTCGACCAGCACGACGACCTGTAGCGACGGCAGAGTGGGCGGTTGGTTCTTGGCGGCCGCGCCCACCGTCGGGTGGGGAGCGACCACGAACACCACGAGGGCGACCAACCCGACGAGCCGCAATCGTTTGATCAACTGCAACTTGCCCTCCTCAATTGCACTCCGCGACGGCACGACCGGAGCGTACGCTCGATCGATGAGGGACTGACACGGGGCTGCGCTACCGTCTGTCGACAGAGTCGACCGTCTGCCGCGCTGTGATACCGGAGAGGTGGTCTCGATTGAGTGACAGCACGAGTCCGGTGGTCGAGCGCCGCCGGTTGGCGAGCGAGCTGCGCCGGCTGAGGTCCGAACGGAACCGAACAATTCGGGAGGTCGCCGACATCCTGGAGTGCTCGCCCGGCAAGATCAGCCGGATCGAAACGGGCTCGGTCGGTGCTCGGCTCGCCGACGTGCGGGAGCTGCTCGACATCTATGAGGTACACGGCAAGCAACGCGACATGCTGCTGGATCTGGTCCGGCATTCCCACCGCCGCGCCTGGTGGCACCGGTACGCCGGGGTCCTCCCGCCGGAGTCCATCCGGTTCCTCGGGCTCGAGGACGGTGCGTCCAGAATCGACGAATACAGTGGGCTCCTCGTGCCTGGTCTGGTGCAGACGGACGAGTACCTGCGCGCGCTGATCGGCACCGCCACGAAAGACCGGGAGACCGTCGAACGGCGGATCGAGCTTCGCCAGCGCCGGCGCCAGATCCTGACCAAACCGTCCGCGCCGACCGTCACGTTCGTACTGCACGAGGCGGCGCTGGTCGCATTGTTCGGCGGGCCGGACGTGATGGCGCGCCAGCTGGACCACCTCGTCGAGATGAGCGCGCTGCCGAGCGTGACCATCCGGGTGCTTCCGCTCACCACCGGCGAGTTCGCCGCTGCGGGAGCATCGTTCACCATCTTCAGTTTCACTAACAGCGACGATCCGTCGATCGTGCACATCGAGCAGCTCACCAGCAGCCTCTACCGAGAACATCCGGGCGATATCGACGTATATTCACGCGCCTTTTCCGAACTGACGGCCAAGTCCCTTGATCCGGAGGAAACTCGTGCCCTCATTGCCCGGCACGCCAGATCCTTTCGCAGGCGGCGAAGGCGTGGCTGAAGCTAGAGCCGTCCCGCACGCAAGGCGGCGAGGAGCAGCCGCCACTGCTCGGCCCCGAGGCGCAGGGTCTCGCCGGGCGCCTTCGAGTCCCGGACAACGAAACCGGCCGCATCATCCGGGGCTACCTCGGCACACATCGAGTTCACGCCGCTGCTGTAGCTGCTCTTGCGCCAGATGCGATCCACTGCCGGCCCTCCTACTTCTCCAGGCTCGGCTCCAAGGATGCCAGAAATGATCGGAATAATTGTGGACACTTTTCCGCCAAGTTGACACTTACTGGACCCATGGCGGACTGGTGCAGGACACGCACATATCGGAGTTCAGGCTCGCACTAACCTAATTGCGCGTACCAACACTGGGGAACCTGAACGTGTGATCGCCGCCCGCGTCACGGCGCAGATTGATCCCGAGGATTGATCACGCCGTCCACAGGGTTCGCGTCGCCGGCTCCCGGGCGGCAAGTGATCGGCAGGTGCGGCGGCGGGGTTGCGTGACCGGGTCCGCTCGGGCTCGGCGTGCCGGCCGGACCGCAGACTCGTGCCGCATGTGGAAGGTGCCGTCGCGACTAATTCTTGCCCGTTTCCGCAGGCAGTGGCAACAATGGACACTTTAAGGACAGTTGATGCTGTTTCGCATCTAGCCCGCATCGGCGATCTACTACACTGCCACCCTGCCATATCGGTGAACGGTAGGAGTGTCGGCATTCCCCCCGAACTGTTGATCATCGATGCTGGCACTCGATGTTATCGCGTGCCACGCCTCATCATCGTCGTGTTCGCCGTGCTCATCGTCCTCTGTGACCCGGCGCCGGCCGCGGCGCAGCCGAACGTTCCCAATCCACCATGGCCGTCGCGGTGCCCCCTTCGGCTCGGGCTGATCGTGGACCAGTCGAGCTCTATGAACGCCCGGTTCTCCGACGTCCGCGAAGCCGCCCGCAACATCGTGGACTCGTTGCGCGACAAGCCATCCGAAGTGACGATCATCGGTTTCGGCACAGCGGCCGAGGTTATCGGGTCGGCCGTCGACGTGTCGGACGAGGACGCTCGGCACCGGCTGAAGGACCAGATCGACGAGCTCACAGCACACGACGGCGACGACAGCGCGACCAACTGGGAAGCCGCGCTCACCGCGGCCGGGGAACCGCACCTCGATGTCGTCATCCTGGTTACCGACGGCCTTCCCAACGTGTACGGCAACCCCGTTCGACAAGGCCCGGAAGCCGTTGCCGCGGCGGTCACGGCGGCGAACCGGCTGAAGGGCGGCGGCACGCGCCTCGCGGCCGTCGGAATCGACCTACAGCAGGATGGCGAGCAGAACCTGGTCAGCATCACGGGTTCCACCCGCGGCGAGGACTACTACGTCACCGACACCGCCGGGTTGCTCCGCCAGTTGTACGGGATCGTGGCGAGCTCGTGCGGGGTGACCATCGCGCAGCTACCCCAGCCGGAGCCACCGGAATTCCCCTGGCTCCAGGTCATCCTGGGCACGCTCGCCGGATTGTTGTTGCTCGGGCTGGCGGCCATCGCGGTGCACCGCAGGCGCGCCGCACCCGGCCGGCGGCCGGCGCCTCCCACGTCCGGCCGCTCGGCCACCGGCCATCCGACCATCGACCATAGCCACCTTGCCAGGCAACTGCGTGCCAACCACCCCCATCCACCGACCACAAAGGACAGTTTATGACCCGGCCCGTCCTCGGCATCGATCTGGGAACCACCTACTCCTGCGTCGCGGCGCTCGACGAGAACCGCCGGGTGACGGTGCTGCCCAACCAGGAGGGTGACCTGACCACCCCGTCCGTGGTGTTCTTCGAGCCCACCGGGAGCGTGACGGTCGGCAAGTTCGCCAAGAACGAGCTGAAGAACGAACCCGAGCGCGTCGTCGCGCTGATCAAGCGGCACATGGGCGAGGACGGGTACACCGTCGAGATCGACGACCGGCAGCGGTACCCGCAGGAGGTGTCCGCCCTCATCCTGAAGCAGGTCGTCGAGGACGCCCTCGGAGTGCTCGGCGTCGAGGCGCCCGCCGCCGGTCCGCTTGCCGACGTGGTCATCACGGTGCCCGCGTACTTCGGCGCCGCCGAGCGCCAGGCGACTCGCGACGCCGGCGAGATGGCGAACCTGAACGTCCTCAACATCATCAACGAGCCGACCGCCGCGGCGATCGCCTACGGGCTCATGTCCGCCGGTGACGAGCGCAACGTCCTGGTATACGACCTCGGCGGCGGCACGTTCGACGTCACGATCATCACCGTCTCGCCGGCCGAGATCCGCGTCGTCGCGACGGGTGGTGACCACCGGCTCGGCGGCGCCGACTGGGACACCCGGCTCGTCGACCTCATCTGCGAGAAGTTCGCCGAGCAGCACCCGGGCATCGATCCCCGGCTCGACCTCGACGCCGCGGGCAGCATCGAGCTGCTGGCCGAGCAGGCCAAGAAGGCGCTCAGCCGCCGCGACACCTACAGCGACACGATCGTCGCGAACGGCCAGCGAGCCAAGATCGAGATCGCCCGCAAGGAGTTCGAGGAGGCCACCGCCGACCTGATCGGCCGCACCCTCGACTTCACCCGGGATGTTCTCGGCCACGCCAAGGAGAAGGGCGTCACCAGGATCGACGAGCTGCTGCTGGTCGGTGGCATGTCGCACTCGCCCGCCATCAAGCAGCGGCTCGTGGAGGAGTTCCCCGACCTGCCGACACCCCAGCTCGCCGACCCGGACCAGATCGTGGCCAAGGGCGCCGCGCTGTTCGCGGCGAGCAGCGTGTCGGAGACCGACGGCGAGACGTCGGTACTGCCCGGCGTGCCCGGCAGAACAGAGCTCCCCAAGATCGTGAACGTGACGTCCAAGGGCTACGGGGTCGCCGTCGTCCGCGACCCGCGGCGGCCCGACGACAGCGATCTGGTGGTGTCCTGGCTGATCCGGCCCAACGACGAGATTCCCGCTTCCCCGCACGGAACCTACCGAACCGTGCACGACGATCAGTACGCCGTCGAGATCTCCGCCTACGAATCCAAGACCGACGTGCTCAGCAAGGAGCTCGAGGACAACCTCAAGCTCGTCGAGGGTGAGCTGGTCGGCCTGCCGAAACAGCCGGCCGGCCAGCCATTCGAGGTGTCGTTCAACCTCGAGGCCGATGGCATCCTCCGGATCAAGGCGGTGGCGAGCAACGGCAAGGAGCTGACGCTACAGGCGAAGATCAGCGGTTTGGTGCCGGAGGATGTGAAGCGGGCGCCGCTGCCGCGCATCCAGCGGTGAGCGACTGGCAGTTCGACGCCGACCGGTTCGCCGAGGAGGTGCTGAACCCGGTGCAGCAGGGCTGGCGCCCCGCGGAGGACCTGTTCCGGGTGTACCTGCTGGCGCCCGACGTGACCGACGCCGCCACGGTGCGGGCCGCCCTGGACCGGATCGGCCGCGAGCTCAACAACCAGAAGTACCGCCACCTCCGGCGGGCCTGCGATCTACTGCGCGCGCAGCATGAGGAGGCGACCGCGATCCTCACCGACCCGGCGCGGCGGAACGAGCACCGCACGCGGGTCAAGGAGCGGACCCGCAAGCTCGGCGGAAGCCTGCGGCAACGCCTGCATGGCGCGCCCGGGTTGCCGGCCGCGGAAGTCTGCGCGCTGGCTCAGAGTTCGAAAGGCGCGTTCACCCGGACGACGATCCGCGCCGCGCTGGCCGAGATCGGCGCGCGGGAGCTTGATCCCGTTGCGCTGCCGGACACCCCCGAACCGGGTCGGTGGACCGAACTGCGCGGCCTGCTCGTCCAGCTGCGGCACGACTCCCTGTGGGAGTACCTCGACTCGGTGCTGGCCGGGTTGCGGACCACTCCGGCGCACATCAAGGATCGCCGCGAGCGGCTGCGGGTCTCCCGGGACGCGGCCAGCAACGCCGAGACGACGATTCTGAAGCTGGTCGAGCAGTGGATCACCGCGGGCGAGATGGTCGCCGTGTTGCGCCACGAGGTGCTGGCCACGCTGGCCGACATGGTGCACTACGGCTACGCCGAGGTGGCCCGCGTCGCGGCCACCATCGTCGACCGGCTGCCCCGGCTCGGCCTGCCCACCGACCCCCCGGCACTCACCTACGCCGTGTGGTGCCGGCACCGGATCGCCGACGCCGACCGGGAACCGGGGTGGCACGACGACTACCGGGCGGCGATCCGCGAGCTGCGGCTGCGGCACGCGCTGACCGTGCTGGAGGCGCAGCCCGGGCTGAGTGACGAGTGGCAGGCGCAGCGGGCCGCGCTCACCGCCCAGTTGTCCACATTGGACGATGAGCTGGCCCGCTGCCGGGCGCTGGAACGCACCGACGTGGAGGCCGCGGTCGCGGGCTATCACCGCATCCGCGAGCGGCTGGCCGACCCGGAGGTCGACGCGGCGATCGAGCGGTGCCGCCCGGCCGAGCCCCGCTCGGCCACGGCCGTCGTGCGAGACGGCCGGGTCGTGGTGTCCTGGCGGCCGAGCCCCGCCACGGCCGGACGCATCGGCTACCGGGTCACCAGGGACGGCACGGTGGTGTCCGCGGAAACTCGCGACTGCGAGGTCGTCGACGAGGACCCGCCCGGCGGAACCCCGCTGACCTACGCGGTGCACACCTTGCGGGACGGCACCCCGTCCGCCCGGCCGGCCCGGACGGCGGCGGTCACCGTGCTGCGCGAGGTGCTCGAGCTGGAGCTGCGCGGCGAGCCGAACGCGATCACCGGCCGCTGGCGGTTGCCGGCCGGCGCCACCGGCGCCGACGTCACCCGGGACGGCAGCCCGCTGCGGGACACGGGGTCGACCGGGTTCGCCGACCGGAACGTCCAACCGGGACGGTCCTATACGTACGTGGTCCGGGCGAACTACCGACTGACCGGCGGCACCCTGGCGCGCAGCGACGGCCGGCACGCGACCGCCAGCTGCCAGGAGATCCCGGCCGCGGTGACGGATCTGGTCGCCGAGCTCGACGCGGACGAGGTGGTCGCCCGCTGGACGCCGCCACCTCGCGGCGAGGTGGAGGTGCTCGAGCTGCGGCCGGGCATGGATCCACCCGACCAGGGCGTGGTTTCCGTTGCGACGGCCCGCAATTACGGCGGCGCCGTGCGTGCCACCGGGCCCGGCGGCCGCGGACTGTTGCGCGGACGGCTTGGCATACCGGGAAAGCGGCAGATCCTGCTTCCGGTGACGGTGCTCGGCGAGCTCGCCGCGATCGGCACGCCCTGCCTGCTCGACGTGCGGCACGGATCGGTGCGCGCGCTGCGGTTGCGCCGGTTGGGTGGCACGGTACGGCTCACCTGGCAGTGGCCGGCCGGCGCGACGGCGGCCCGGGTGGTGTGGCGGACCGGCGCCAGGCCGGCCGGGCCCACCGACCCGGAAGCCTCGGTCGAGGACGTGACCCGGGTGACCTACGAGAGCCGGGGCGTCTCGCTGCCGGTGCCGCCGGGCGATCACTGGTTCGGGGTGTGCACGGCGCTGACCGACGGCGGCGAGCTGAGCTTCGGACCGCTGGTCCTGATGCGGGAGTCCACCACGGCGACCGTCAACTACACCGTCGAGCGGCACCGGTGGCCGCGGCCGAGAAATCGCCGAGTCCTGGTCGTGGCCGGCGAGGCGGGACGAGAGCTGCCGGCGGTCGTGCTGATCGCGAAGACCGGCGTCCGGCCGCTGCACCCGGACGATGGCGAGCAGCTGCTGCGCACCGATGCCGGCCCCGCGCCGCTGCGCGTCGAGTTCACCGTGCCGGCACGCCTGGGCCGCCCGGTGTACCTGCGCGCGTTCTCCTCCGACGACCGCCTCGTGCTCGTCCCGGCCCGGCCCGACCAGCTCGTGCTGACCTGACAGTCATGGTGAGGAAAGCCATTGGCCACAACGAAATGCCCGTACTGCTGGACCTCCCACAAGCGGGGCGAGTTGCACATGCGCTGCGGCGAGCGTTGCGCGCACAAGGGCGAGGCCTTTCCCGAGCGGCAGCTGCGCGACGGCCGCTGCCCGCACGGCGTGCTGCCGCAGAGCCGGCGGGTCTGCCCGCACTGCGGCCGGGAACTGTTGCGGGAGTATGTCGACAGCGGCGGCCGCAACATCGCGGTGATCGGATCGGCGGACTCGGGCAAGAGCACCTGGGTCGGCGTGCTCGTGCACGAGTTCCAGCGCGGCCAGGTGAACGAGCGGTTCACCGGGATGTCGCTCGACCTGCTGGGTGAGGAGTCCCGCGTCCGGTACGAGCGGGACTTCAACACTCCGCTGTTCGTGCACGGCCGACCGCTGCAGCAGACCCGGTCCGCCAGCGTGAGCACCCCCGAGCCGCTGATGTTCAGCCTGCGCTTCCGGCGCTCCCGGCGGCTCGGCGCGACCCGGGTCGCCCCCGTGGTGACCGTCTTCTACGACACCGCGGGCGAGGACGTCGCCCGCGCGCAGCAGATGGATCTGCTGATCAGCTACCTGGACGCGGCCGAGGGGATCATCCTGCTGCTGGATCCGTTGCAGATGCCCAAGGTTCGCGATCTGGTCGGCACCAACGGCCGCAGGTCCGGCTACACCGACCAACTGCATGTCGTGAACCGGCTCGGCGAGCTGCTGCGCGAGCGCAGCAGCACCCCGGTCGACCGGCGGCTGCCCACCCCGCTCGCGGTCGCGCTCACCAAGCTCGACCTTCTGCCCGACACCTTGGGCCCGGAGTCGCCGCTACGCCAGCCGTCCCGGCACGTCGGCGGCTACGACGACGGCGACGGCCTGGACGTCCACGAGGAGGTCCGCGCCTGGCTGAACCAGTGGTTCGACCCGGCGTTCGATCGCAGCATCGCCAACACCTTCGAGGTGTACCGGTACTTCGGGCTGTCCGCGCTGGGCGCTCCGCCGATCGACGGCAACCGCCTGGCTCCGGAGGGTGTGCACCCCTACCGGCTGGAGGACCCGATGCTCTGGCTGCTCGCCAGGTTCCGCGCGATCAAGACGATGAAAGGAAAGCGATGACCGTGCACCAGCTGCACTACACCTCGTGCGAGGACGGGCTGGAGGGCATCCAGGGGTTCCAGATCAGCGCCATGACCCCCGGCGCACCCAAGCCGCTGGTGGACCTCGCGGTGCGGGCCAGCGCCTACGAGGTCGGGCCGGACCTGATGGCGCGGTTGGCCGATGCCGACCTCGGCACGTTCCCGGTGGCATTCGGCTACGTCCCCTCCGGCGCGGCCGCCACCCTGTTCCAGAGCCGCTACATCGGGTCCGACTTCACCGGCCGGACGGGCAACTACTTCGCCCACGCGCTGCTCCTCGACGACGCGGACGCGGAGCTTTCCGGCGTGCTGCCCATCGACATGTGGCGCAGCCCCACGTGGGTCCACACGCGACACAACGGCACCGCCCTGCCGGCCGTGACCGCACTGGCGCCCGGGGGCGCGACGGATCCGACGAGCATCCGGCGATTCCTACGCGAACCGGGCCGCTACGACCGGTTGGCCCGGATGATCAGCGCCACCCAGCGGGTGCTCGGCGGCGGGCGCGGACGGCTGGTGCTCGTCGTGCCGGACGACCACAGTGCCGCGCTGTGGCTCGCCGCGCTGTGCCGGTCGCTGCCCCGCGCGGTGGGCCTCGACGTCTCCTTCGTCACCTACACCGCACGCCCGGCGGACACGACGGTGCTCGTCAGCTGCACCACCCCGGACGTGCGGCTGCCGACCTACGGCGACTTCACCGTGGTCGACCTGACCGACTCCGGGCTGCCAGACTCGGAAACCACCCGGTATGGCGCGATCATGGCTCGGCTGTGGGAAAGCGACGGCGTGCCCGCGGCGGTCCAGCTCGCCGATCGGGCGGCGCCGCCACTGGCCGGCGCCGACCTCGAGGCCTTCGCGGTGCTCCTCGAGTGCACCACCGGGTCGCTCGGCGCCACCCCCCCGGAGCCGCTACTGCTCGACGCGGCGCGCCTGGCGGTCGACCGGTTGCCCGGCGCGCTCGCCGCCGGCGGTTGGCGGGGAATTGGCGATCTGCTCGCCGACGCCGGCGGCCCGACCGATCTGGCCGCGTGGTCGGAGACCCTTCGGGCGGCCGGACAGCGGCGCGAGCCCGTCGCACCCGAGCTGCTGGGCGCGTACTACATCGCGGCGCTCGCCGCGCCGCAGCGGCTGTGGCTGCCCGCCCTCGCCGGCGACGAACTCGATGCCGTCGCGGAGCACGCCGTCCTGCCCGCACTCAGCGACCCGCGTGCGGAGGCGGTCCTCGATCGGCTCGGCGAGCAGCGGGAGCTGGTCCACGCCGTGGTGCGGGTGCTCGACCGGCGGCTCACCGATGACGCGGAGCTCCGCCGGCTCGCCACCACCCTCACCCCACGCGCCGCGCGGCTCATCCGGCAGTCCTCCTCCCGCGATCCGGCCAGGCTCACCGACCTGGTGCTCGCGCGCCACGGCCAGGCCGACCGCGTTGCGGTGCTGGCCGCGGCGCTGGGCGACGAGTCGGTCGAGTGGTGGCATCTGGGGGAGGTGCTCTGGCCCGAGCAGCCGTCCGCCGAGGAGGCCACCCAGGCCATCCGGAAGCTGCATCTCGAGGTGCTCACCGGCACCGGTCTACTCGCCCGGATCACCGAGCGACTCATCCGGCAGGCCGACCGGGATGAGGTGTCGGCAAAGGATGTGCGGCTCGTCGACGTGCTGCTCGAGCAACCGATCGTCGGCGAGATCGAGGCGGCGGACGCGGCCGTGCTCGCCGCGGTGCGATTGATCGACCAGTTCCGCCAGTCCACCCCGAAACGCGACGCCGGCCGATCCGTCCGGGAAGGCCTGGAGCTCCTCGACACGCTGCCGGGCGCGATCGGCGACCGAATGCTGGTCAGCATCGCGGAGTTCACGTTGCGCGCCGAGCCCGAGCCGCACCGCGAGTTGCTCACGCTGGCGCTGAGCACCGGGAGCAAGCGGTTCCTGAACAGGTACCGCGAGCTCGCCACGGACCGGCTTGCCAAGGCCGCGCCGCCCAAGGTGGCCGGGGTCATCGTGATCTGGTCCAGCCTGGCCAACACCCGGGTCCGCACTCAGCTGCTCAACGAGACCCTGCCCGCGGCGATCGCCCGGCGCCGCGCCAAGCACCTGGACGCGATCGGCGCGGCGCTGGTGCCTACCGCGAAGAAGCTGGCGATCGACGCACCAGCCGCGAAGGGCTGGCGGGACTGGTGGAAGTCCTGGCGGTCCAGGCATGAACGCCGCGGGTTGCTCGGCCTGCTCGGACTGCGAAGGAAAAGCCAGTGATTTACCTCGTGCTCTTCATCATCGGCGTGGTGATCTTCATCGCCGTCGCCAGTTACGTGTTCACCGCGCTGCTCATCGTGGGACTGGTCGGGCTGGCGGTGGCCGCCGTGGTGGGGATCGTGGAGTTCCTCAGCGCCGCCATCGCCGGGTTCGCCCCACTCGGCCCGATCGCGCACCTGCGCATGGCGCCCCCGGCGGTATCGACGGACGGACCGGACCCGGCCTACCGCAGCTACTACGCCGGCCCGGTGCTGCTCGACTACCGCATCGTGCTCCGCGCGACGTTCCGGCAGCTGTGGGGGCGGATCATCGAGGGCCGGCGGGACGAGAGCACCGAAACCGTGCAGCCGTCCTATGTCGCCAGGACCTGGCAGTGGGCGAAGTACTCCAGGCTGCCGGTGGCGGTCAGCCACACCAGCGCCGTCTTCGCGATCATCGGACTATGGCTGGGTGCCATCGCCGCCGTCGGGTTCGTGGCCGTCGTGTCAGCGGTCTTCGCGCTGCTGCTGGTGCTCCTGGTGGTCGGCGCGGTCGCCGTCGCGGGCGGCTCGCGGTTGCTGGAGCGGGGCGTGCTGTGGGTGCGGGGCATCACGATCGAGTGCGGCAGCTGCACCGTGCGCGCCACCCAGCCGATCTACCGCTGCCCGAACTGCAGCGCCGAGCACCGGCGGCTGCTACCAGGGCTGTCAGGTGTGCTGCACCGCACCTGCCGCTGCCACGCCGTGCTCCCCACCCTACTTGCGAACGGCAAGGCCAAGCTCGCGGCGCAGTGCTCGGAATGCCGGGCGCAGCTGCCGATCCGAGGGCTCACGGCGCCGACCGTGCACATTCCGGTGATCGCCGGCCCTACCGCGGGCAAGTCCGTGTTCATGCAAACCGCGGTCAGCCGCTTGATGTTGCTGGGCGACGGGTTCGAGTTCGCCGACGAGCGGGCCCGGGACGAGTTCGAGCGCAACCTCAAGCTGGGGGTCACCGACGATCCGCGCCGGTCGGTCAAAACGGTGAACACCAGACCGAAGGCGTACAACATCTATGTGGGCGCCGAGGGCAGCCTGAAGCGCCGGTTGCTGTACCTTTACGACCCCGCCGGCGAGGCCGTGGAGAGCCCCGACGAGCTCGCCGAGTCGCAGTTCCTCAAGCACACCAAGGGAATCGTGTTCATCGTCGATCCCTTCTCGCTGCGCCAGGTGCGCTCCGAGACCGACCGCGCGGTGCTCAACCGGGTCAGCGCGTCGAACACCCCGCCGAAGGACTCGCTGGAGCGGTTCGTCGAGGCGCTCCGCGAGCATAACCGGTCGCGGGCCGACGAACGCCTGAAGATCCCGGTCGCCGTCGTGCTGACCAAGGCCGACGCCCTGTTGGAACCCTCGGGTGCCACCCATCCGTACGCCGGCCACCCGCACGCGAGCCGGTCAGCGCGGGACGCGGCCGTGCGGACCTGGCTCGACGCCGCCGGCCAGCGCGACCTTCTGTCCTCTATAGACAATCAGTTCACCACGGTGTCCTACTTCGTGGTGAGCTACCAGGATGCGCGCGAGGTCGTCACGCGCGAGTCGCCGACCGGCGCGGTGGCCAACGACGACCCGTCCGCGCCGCTGCTGTGGCTGCTGAACCGGAAGGCTTCGCTATGAGCGACGAGATCCCCCAGTCGGTCGTCACCGGACGTAAGGTCGCGATGGCCCTGCTCGTGGTCGCCATGCTGCTCACGGTGGCCGCCGTGCTGTGGCTGATCGCGTTGTCGGCCACCGCGCCGGTGACCGTCTAGCCCACGGGCGCGGCGAACTTGAACACCACGACCTCGGCGAACCGCACCACCCGGCCGTCGCTGACGTATCCGGGCCGGCGCGCCTGTGCGACGATCCCGTCCAGCGCCTCGTCGTCGGTCGGCTGCGTGCCGACCGCGCGCTGTTGGTGCCGGTCGAACTCCGCGCCCGGCTCGGCGTGGAACTGCTCGATGCCCTGCCGTTCGAGGATCATCGTCACGTCCTCGACCACCTCGCCGCACAGCCGCGCCAGGTCGGGATTCTCGGCGACCGCGACCGCCCGGCTTCGCCAGTCGTCCGCCAGCTTGATCAGTTCGCGCAGCGCGGGCTGCACGGCGCCCTGCGCCTCGGCCCGGCGTAGCCGCTCGTTCTCGGCGTGCAGCCGGTCAACGACCTCGTTCAGAAACCTGCTCTGCTCGTGCAGGCCGGTCAGCTCCTTCTTGATGTCGTCCAGGAGTGTAGTGATGCCAGGTTCGTTCTCCACAGGGGTAAAATAGCACTCGAGAGATACATATGGGCGGAATCTTCATCAGCTACCGGCGCGGGCCGCACGAGACAACCGTGGGCGCACTCGCGGATCGCTTGCGCCATTATTTCGGCGAGGACCAGGTATTCGTCGACACCCAGCTGACCCCCGGCGCCGAGTATCCCAAGGAACTGTACGCGCGACTGCTCGACAGCGACGTGTTGGTCGCCGTGATTCACGATGGCTGGGTCGACGAGTTCGAGGGGCCACGGCACAAGGACTGGGTGCAATTCGAGATCGCCACCGCGTTGACGAAACACAAGCACGTGGTGCCGGTCCTGCTGGAGAAGGTCGATCCCCCGCAGCACGGGCAACTGCCCGAGAAGATCGTCGACCTGGCCGACAAGCAGGTGGCATACCTGCGCGGCGCGGAGTTCCGCACCGACGTCGACGAGTTGGTGCGGCTGCTCGAGCACCACGTCGCGCCGGTCGATGTCCGGGCACCCGAATCGGCGACGCCGGCGAAACCGAAACGGGTGGGCCGCCAAATCACCGCGTGGGCCACCGCCCTGTCTCTCCTGGCCCTCATTCTGTTCGTCGGCGACCGAACGGAGGATCAACAGGATTGGGAATGGCTCGCCTTCGCCGCGTTCACATCGACGATGGCGCTGGCTGCCTCGTCAATACTGATGGCCGCTCTCATCCCGGTCCGGCGCCTGACGTACCGGTTGGACGTCAACTGGCAAACAATGTCCACCCGGGAGTTCATGAGCAGAACGTGGATCCTGCCGGCCCTCGCAATCCTTCCCTTGGTATACGGAATGATCAAGACCTGGCCGGGTGCGGACGGCACGTGGCAGGAATGGGAGGTGTGGTTCCTCATCCTGTTGGGCATTTTCGTGCTGTATTTCGGGCATCGATCCTGGCGCCATCATGGTGCACGGCAGAACGCGTGGCCGCCACTCGTGACCACCGAACCGGTGCTGTTCCGGCGGGCCGCCCACCGGTTGCACGAGAAGCTGACCACAGAGCCGGACTGGCGCGGACCACGGACCCGCGCAATTCAGCGGGAAGCGGTGTCGGTCTACCTGGACCTCGCCGAGACCCGGCTGGAGCTGAGGACCAGGGCCACGGTGCCGCTGGGCCGGTGGATCGACACTGGTTACTCCGGGTGGACAACCGCCTGGCTTGGCTGGCTGACGAGCATCCTGGCGCTGGACGGCTTCGCCCTGGGTCTGGCTTTGCACCTGGATGCCGCCACGGCCGGGGCGTACCGGCTGATCGGCGTGACCGTCCTGGCGGCCCTGACCTTCACCGCCGGGATGTCGATCGCCAACTTCTACGCCGACCGCTGGGAGGTGAAGCGGTGGATCCGCGAGCTGACCGAATGGCAAGCCAGGCTCGGGCCGCTGGTCTTCTGCAGGTGATTGGGAGAATCCGTTGAGCGGCAAGATATTCATCAACTACCGGCAGCGCGATGCCGATGGCGAGCTGCTGCCGCACGCGCTTCTGGTCGAGGCGCTGGCCGACCGGCTGGGGACACACTTCGGCCGGGACGCGGTCTACCTCGACATGACGCTGCGCCCGGGCGAGCCCTACCCCGAGGCGCTGCGCGCGAGGGTCGCGGACGCGGCGGTGCTGCTGGTGGTGATCCATCCCGGCTGGCTGGCCGATCTCGGGGCACGGGCCGGCCGCCGCATGGACTGGGTGCACGAGGAGATCGCGACGGCCATCGCGGCGGGCATCCGATTGCTGCCCGTGGTCCTTGACGGCGCCGAACCTCCCAAGCGCCACCAGCTCCCATCGGCTATCCGCGCCCTCGCCGACGCCCAGGCGATCAATCTGCGGTTCGGCTCCCTGGCCGACGGCGTCGCGGCCGCCATTGCCGAGATCGAGCTGATCGTGGCCCCGGACGTGCCGGAGCGGGTGACCGCCGTGGCGCCGTTGCCCGACCGCGGCCGCCTCGTCGTGGTGCTGCTGCTGTTCCTGGCCTCCGGCGTACTCGGCGCCTTCGCCGCTGTGACCGAGACGGTGCCGCTTCCGGAACTGCCGCCCGCCATCGTGACCGCGGTCCTCGCCGGAGCCGTGCTGTTCTACCTCCTCGTGATCCTGGTGCTCGCGGCGTGCGCGTACGCGATCCGGCGTCCGATGGCGTGGATGGACGAGCGCCTGGTGCGAACGCCCAACCGGGCGTATGTCGTGTTCGGCTTCGGCGTGGTCGTGGTGTGCCTGGTGGCTCTCATGGCGGTTGCGGGGTTCGGCGTCGGGGTGGAGGTCCTGCTGCTCACCATCATGCTGTCGGTCGGCACCCTGATCGCGATGGGCCTGCTCTGGTTGCGCAATCAGGAGCGAACGCCCGAGTGGCCACACGCTCCCGCACGTCCCACCCCCCACTGGGTGTGGAAGGCACTTGCGGACCTCGAGCATCGGCTCGACACCTGGCCGGCGCCGCTCCCGCTGAGCCGGCAACGCGAGGCCCTCGTCGCGATGGGCGCGATCCGCGGCGCCCTGGCGACGATGTCCGATCCGTCGTCTCAGACGTTGCTGCGCTGGTGGCGCACCCGCAGCCCGTGGATCACCCTTCCGCATTCCGCGCTGGCCGGAGCCGCCCTGACCCTGGCCACCACGGCGCTGGCGCTGCACTGGACCGCGGATGGCCCCGATCTGGTCAGCACCATGCTGTGGCTCGGTGCCGTCCTGGTCACTATCGGCGCGTATGGGGGTTCGCTGGTCTTCGAACACCGCCGCGAACGCTGGCAGATTCGCACCATTGCCGAGAACGCCCCCGCACGGCTCGCTGCGTTCGAGGAGCGCTTGTCGGAGCTGAGCCGGCCGGGATTGATCGCCGTCCACCACACCACGGCGCGGGTCAAATGACGGCCCCGCGCTCGCCCTCGCCGTCCGCGCAGCGTCGCCAGGCGGCGGTCGATGCGGCCGAGCCGGCCGTCGACCTCGCGGGCCAGCTCAGCGCGTTGCCAACGCTGACGGCGGTAGCCGAACTCGGCCGTCACGACGGCGACGACGACGGCGTATGCCGCAGTGACCAGCGGTGGAGTCAGCGCCAGCGTCGGGAGGGCGGCGGCGATCATCAAGCCCACGCCACCGGCCACCCACAGCGCGTAGCCGCCGAGCACCAGGAGATGGTCGTCGGTGAGCCAGCGCCACCGGCCCCGCTTTCCGTCCTGGCGCACAGCGTCGGCCGCCGAGCGGAGATGCCGCAGGTGCCAGTCGGCTCGTTGGCAGGTCTCCAGCGTCGGCCGGACGGATGCCGGCAGGTTGACCTGCCGGTCCAGCCGGGCGAGCTCCTGCCGGACCTGGACAGCGCGAACCGGCTCCCTCATCCGCAGCGGCCAGTCGTCTTCCCGTTTCCTCTCATCCATGTACCGGCTGCGGATGATGACTGCCAGGTAGAGTGTGGACACGCCGGCGATGAATATCAGGAACGGTATGACGCGGGAATCAACGGGTGAGCCCAGGATCCAGCTGACCGAGAACAGGACGATGAACAGGCCGCCCGGAATGGCCACCCTGAGATAGTAGCTCGTCAGGGACATATCGTGCACGTTGTGCTCGCTGAAATTGATCGGCTTTCTGGCCAGGAATGTTGCCGCCAGACCGATCGTCGGTGCGAGCAATAGCGCCAGCATCCAGACCGAGAGATAGATGGCGGCCTCCCGTGCGGCAGCATTGTCCGGGAGAACCAGGGCCGGCACGCAGAGCGCAGCAAGCGTGAGACCGGCCACCACATAGCTCGGCCATCGGCGGTGCCGGATCGGTGCGACGCTCTCCGGCTCGTCCGGCGACCACAGGGTGAGAACGAATCCGAGCTCCTGGATGAGCCCCATGATGTCCCGGCGCCAGGAATCCAGGTTCACCTTATATCCCTGCCGGTAGGCGACATCGTGGACCGATGGCGGCAGTGTCGCGGCATCGGGAGGATCGGCGCCGTCCAGCAACAACGGAATGATCCGCTTACGCAGTCTCAGCGCGAGCTCCAGCTCCTCGCGAACCCAGTCCACCCCCGCCGGCCGCAACTGCGCCGTCCACTCTGGGTGCATGATAGCGATTACCACGTCGGACTCGGCCAGGCCTTGCTTCAGCTCGGTCCGATAGTCGTCGCCCAGGTCGATGGACCGCTCGTCGAGGAAGACATGATCCATTCCGACGTATTCGGCCAGCCGGTCGCGCAGGGCCATGGCGAACCAGTCCCGATCGGGACTACGGCGGTAGTTGATGAAGATGCCGCTCATTCCGCGCAGACTACCAATCGGCACCGTGTTGCGGGATTGGTATCACGGAACCCACCGAAGCCCGTAGGACAGTCCCGGGGTGAGGTTCAGAAATGTTAGATGGACCTCGCCCGCTTCATCGGCGGACTGGGTCGCCCCGGTCCACGTCAAATCGGACGCATCGCGCTGGAACACTCCGTGGAGCAGCTCGATCCGCGTCGGCAGGTGCTTGCGATCGAAGCGCACGCGAAGGTCGAACAGCTCGCACGGACGTTTCGGAACGCACACGAAATAGGGCGGCATCGCGAGTCCTTCCGGGAGTCGAAAATGGATCGCGAACTCGTGGCGCTCGCCCCGGGTGAGCGTTCTGGGGAGCGCCAGGCCGAAGGCGTGGCGCTCCCTCGACTCCATCCCGCGATCGATCAGGGTGCCGCCGTAGAAGACGTGCGCGTCGAACAGCCCAGGCGGCACGGGCAGCGTCACAGCTAGGTCTAGCTCGGCCAGCTCACCCTGATCCGAGACGATCCGGCGCTGCTCGATGGCTTCCGGACGCTCCCGGTCGAGTGCGAGCATCACCCGTAGCTGGGTGGTATGCCAGCCATTCTCCGCGGCGGGGGACGAGCCGGGCGGCGGCGGTGCTGCCGCCCGGATGGTGGCGAGCTGGGCCAGATGGTTGATTCCCTCGTCGATCCGACGGCGCGCGGTTCGCGGATCGCGGTTCAGCCGGCTGGCTGCCCAGCTTACTCGGTCCTGGTACAGAGGAAGGCGAGCATCGGAGTATATTGCGAATGCCGCCAATACCGCCGTGCGAAGATCCGACGGCAGGTTTGCCGCCAGGCCCTCCAGGCGCTGGATGACCTTCTGCCGTATCATCGCGGGCCCGTCATCCTCGGCGATGTTGCATACCTCGCGCAGCGCCGGCCCGACCCGTTCCCCGATGCCGCTGGCGAACACACCACGTCCCTTGCGCAGCGCTTTCAACTCCTTGACCAGCTCGGCCAGGACAACCATCGCTCCCCTCCGCGTTCAGCGTCGTTTCCCGCTGCCCGTCGCCGCACGGCCGGGGAAACGCATTGTCGGGCGCGCCGACCTGGATGTAGTTTCGGCTATATCCCCAATCCGAGTTGAGATTTTCGGAGAAGAGTCATGACATTCATCTGCTCACTTTCCACGGCCACACGACTCGCGGTCCTGACATTCGTCGCCGGGATTGTCATCGGACTCGTGCTTGGCAACCGGACGACGGACGATCCGAACCATCGGGCGGCAAACGGTACGTCGCTCCCAGTCGTCGCGGTGCATGATCAACCTAGTGGATCTCCATTGTCCGCCCCCTCACCTCGGGTCACGAGCGCTCGACCCGGAGCGTGTTGACGCGCTCCCTGTCGGTGGACAGATTGGCCCCCAGGGGTGGACCATCGATGGACGGCACCTGTAGGCCGAGAGCGGAGGGCGCTTCTATCCGTGATCCATTCTCAGGTCGGTGAACCCGGAAACCTGGTCGGGAACCCGCAGAACGCATTCGCCATCCCCGCTCGATGGGCCCACCGACCGGACCACCGAGGAGATCAGCGCCCGGATGAATCCGTCCAGCGCGGTGCCGGGACTCACGCCGTTCTGGCCGAGGAACGCGCGGAACGTGCCGATCCGACCGATGATGGCTGGATCGGCATCCCCGACACCGAAGGCGACCACGTTCGGACGGACGCTCCAGGACGGGTCGGTGAGCAGCGCGAAGGCTACCGGCCAGGTCACCGGATCGGTCGGCTGGCCATCGGACAGGAAGAACACGGCTGGGCGGCAGACCCGGTAGGAACGCTCCTCGAGCAGAGCCAGGTCCCGACCGATTGTGTCGTGCAGGAACGTGAACACGGCGCCGAAATTGGTCACAGCGCGTGTGGTCAGGCGGGATATCTCGCTGGCCGCGGTCAGCCTTGACAGCGGCAGGAGCACCGTGGGCGACCGAGAGAACCCAATGAGGCAGAACCGGCTTCCGTTGGCGGCGACCGGGTCGTCGCCAACGGCCCGGCGCAGCTCCAGCAGGCTCCGGTTCACGGCGTCGACGTAATCGATCATCGAGAACGACTCGTCACAGACCACATAGATCGGTAATACGTGGTCAGAATGCATTGCGCTCCTCGAACACAACGATCGGCCGGGATCCCTCGAGAGGGTGGTGGCGAACGGTTGACAGATCGTGGATCGAATAGAGACTGCTCAGGTGAGACCCATCGCGGCGGGAACGATGAGGCTCATTGAGCAGGGCGGTGAAATCCGGCCGCGTTATGGGAGGCGGTATGGAGTTTCGGCTGTTGGGCCCGTTCGAGGCATGGCACGAGGGCGCCCCGGTGGATCTGGGAGACCTGCAGCAGCGCTACGTCCTCACCGTACTTCTGTTACACGCCAACAAGCCGGTCACGCCCGAGCGCCTGATCGAGATCATCTGGCCGGAACAGAAGCCGAGGACGAACCTGGTCACGGGCTACATCGCCAAGTTGCGCAAGACCTTCCGGCAGATCGGTGCCCGCGACGTGAAGATCGAGACGACGCCAACCGGATACGTGCTGCGGGTCAACGAGGAGCAGCTCGACACCGCGCGCTTCGACCGGCTGTGCACCGAGGCCGCCGCGGCGAGGCAGTTCGGGGACTCGCACCGGGCGGGCCGGCTGCTGCGCGAGGCGGTCGGTCTGTGGCGGGGCCGGTTCCTCGAAGACCTCGACATCGACCGGATCGGTGGCAGCGAGGTGATCCCGCCGGACGATGCACGCGTCGACGCCGTCACCGACCTGGCAGAGCTTGAGCTGGAGGCGGGCGACTACCGATCGGTGCGGGACCGGCTGCGGCCGGTCGTGCGAGCCGACCCCAGCCTGCAGCGGCAGGCGGCGCTGCTGATGCGCGCCCTGCTGGCCAACGGTGACCGGATCGGAGCGATGACGGTCTACCAACGCTCCCGCGAGACGCTCGACGAGTACGGCATGGCGACCTCCCCGGAGCTGCGCTGGTTGGCCTGGCTGGTCCAGCATGGGGAGCAGCGCAGCACGCTGCCGCCACGGCCGGCCCGGTTCACCGGCCGCGCCGAGGAGCTGGCATCGATCGAGTCAGCTGCGCGATCTGACGACGTCCGGGTGATGTGGCTGAGCGGCATGCCGGGAGTCGGCAAGACCGCGCTGGCCATCGAGGCGGCCCACCGGCTGAGCCACCGATGCCCGGACGGTCTGCTGTTCGTGGCGCTCAATGGTTTCACCCCCAACGTCGAGCCGACCACACCCGCCGAGGCGCTCGCCCAGCTCCTGCTCGGCCTCGGCGTACCGGCCGAGCAGGTGCCGCCCACGATGAGCGGCAGGGCGGCGCTCTACCGGGCGCGGCTGGCCGGAACGAAGACGTTGATGGTGCTGGACAACGCGGCGACCGAGGATCAGGTGCGCCCGCTGCTGCCCGATACGTCCGGGTGCCTGGCGATCGTCACCAGCCGCAAGGTCGGCGATCTTGAGGCGGGTGCCAACATCCGGATCGGCCCGTTGCCGGCCAACGACGCCGTCGACCTGTTCCGCAACCTGGTCGGTGAGGAGCGGTTGCGCGGCCGGGCGACGCAGGTCACCGATGTGGTGCACCGGTGCGGCCGGCTGCCACTGCAGATCAAGGTCGTGGCGTCCCAGTTCCGCCGGCACGACCGGTGGCCGCTGGAGCATCTGCTCCGGCTGCTGGCCGAGACCGGTCCGTGGAGCTCGGCCGGCGGTTTCGACCAGGCTGGGATCATCGCGTGCACCGTGTCCTACCACCAGCTCGACGACGCGCAGCGCACGCTGTTCCGGTTGCTCGGGTTGATTCCCGGCCAGGACCTCAGCAGGTACGGGGCCGCTGCGCTCGCGCACTGCGACCCGGCGCGGGCCCGCGCACTGCTCGACGACTTGCACGCGGTGAGCCTGCTCGAGGAGACCGTGCCCGAGCGCTACCACATGCTCGACCCGCTCAAGGACTTCGCCGTGTCGGTACCGCATCCGGCCACACCCCACGAAGGGCAGGAAGCTCTCGAGCGCCTGCTCGACTTCTATCTAGTCACCACGGCCTCGGCGATCGCCGTCGCGTTCCCGTTCGACCGCGCTCAGCAGCCGACCGTCGACCGGCTCTGCCCGGTCGCGCCCGCGTTCGCCGACCAGAAGGCCGCGCTGGCCTGGCTGGCGACGGAGCGGACCAACCTGGTGGCCGCCGTCAGGTACGCGGCCGGCCACGAGCGCCGGGAGCACACCTGGCAGCTCGCCGTGCTGCTGTGGCGCTACTTCAACACGACCGGTCACCTCGAGGACTGGATCGAGACGCTCGAGCTGGCCAAACGGATCGTCTTGGCCGACCCGGCCAACCGCTACGGGCAGGCGCACGTGCTGCTGCGGCTGGCCCTAGCGCACCGGCGGGCCGGGCGGCTCACCCATGCCCTCGAGCTGGCCGCGCAGGCGCTGCCTCGGTGGGTGCAGCTCGGCGACACCCGCGGCGAGGCCGACACGCTGTGCGCCATCGCCAAGCCCACCATGGAGCTGGGCGACCACGACCTGGCGATCGCGCACTTCGACGCCGCACTGGCGAAGTACGAGGAGATCGGCGACGCGCATGGCCAGGCCAACGCGCTAAGCATGCTCGGCCACCTCAACGAGCTGCGCGGCAACCTGGTGGTGGCGCAAGCCCAACATCGGGCCGCCGTGCGCCTGCTGCGCACGGTCGACCACACGCAGGGACTGGCGCACGCGCTGGACAACCTGGGCTGTGTCCAGCAGCGGCTCGGTCGGCTCGACGAGGCGTTGGTCAACCACGAGGAGGCCTACACCCTCGCCGTGGACATGGCCGACAGCACCGCGCAGGCCTACGCCCTCAACAACGTCGGCAATGTGCACCGGCTGCGCGGCCGCCTCGACGACGCGGTGCGGTTCCAGGAGCGCGCCAGGACGGTGGCGAACGGTGTCGCCGATGCGCATCTGCGGACCCAGCTTTCTCTCGACCGGGGCACGACTTTCCGGGCCCGCGGCGAGCATCAGGCCGCCCTGCGCGCCTATCAGGCGGCGCTGGACCTCGCCACCGACGCCGGAGACCGCACCCACCTGGCGCACGCCAACCACGGAATCGCCCAGGTGATGCACGCGATCGGCAACCACGAGCGGGCGGTCGACTACTGGCGCGCCGCCCATGCCGAGTTCCACGAGCTGCACCAGCCGGAAGCCAATGAGATCCAGCGGGAACGAGACCTGTTCAGCTGCGCCTGTGCCGCCGTCTAGTTGTTGCGGGTCATGACGTTGGTGTCGGCTGGTGGGGCCTGAGGCGAGGGGACGGGTCTTTCGGCGGCAGGATGAGAAGTGCGACCAACTCGTCCGCCGAGCAGAAAGACCCGTCCGTGCATCACCGTAATGCCCCGTTGTCTGTCGAGGGCCGCCGTCGGCTCGTCGCGCGTTGCCAGACCCGCCCGATCGCCCAGGTCGCTGCCGAGATGGGCATCTCCCGCCAGTGCGCGAGTAAGTGGGTCAACCGCTGGCGTCGCCACGGCGAGGCCGGCCTGCTCGACCGGTCCAGCGTTCCGCACCACCATCCCACCGCCACCCCCGCCGAGGTGGTAGCCCGGGTCGAGCAGCTGCGCCGGCAGCGCAAATGGTCCGCTCGTCGGATCGCCACCGAACTGGCAGCGGAAGGCATCATGAGCTTGGCCCCGTTGGCCGGACACGTCGGGTGTGGGGTCAGTGATCTTGGTCTGACCCGGTGTGGAGGGCTTCAAACGTGATGGGGCTGTGCATTCCGATACTGGAGTGTCTCCGTTTCGGGTTGTACCAGCATTCT
>NZ_DASZCQ010000172.1:0-2021 GCF_035942955.1 Actinophytocola sp.
TAGAATGCTGGTACAACCCGAAACGGAGACACTCCAGTATCGGAATGCACAGCCCCATCACGTTTGAAGCCCTCCACACCGGGTCAGACCAAGATCACTGACCCCACACCCGACGTGTCCGGCCAACGGGGCCAAGCTCAGTGGGAGTCCGCCGAGCGGAGTGTGTCGGCGTTGAGTGCTGGAGAACTGCGGCCAGGGAGCCAGAGCTTGGGTGCGGGCGGTGTTGCTGGTGAAGATCTGGCGGTAGGCCCACTCGGTTTGCAGTATCCGGTTGAAGGGTTCGACCTTGCCGTTCTGCCATGGGCAGTGTGGCTTGATGAAACGCTGTTGGATGCCGAGCGCGGTGACGGCGGCGTGGAAGTCGGTGGAGTGCCGGTAGGCGAACGCGTTGTCAGTGATCATGCGTTCGATGTGGTCGATGCGCTGGGCGGCGAAGAATGTCGCGGCGCGCAGCAGGAAGGCGCCGGCGGTGGCGCCCTTCTCATCAGGAGGTTCTCGGCATCGGCCAGCCGAGAGTGGTCCTCGACCGCGGCGTGGACATTGTCGTAGTCCAGGCCGCGGCGGCGGCAGCGGCCGTGGGCGCGCCAGCCGCCGGCGTCAGGAATCTTGTCGATCTTCTTCACGTCGACGTGCACCAGCGCGCCCGGCTGGAAGCGTTCATAGCGGATGGTGTGTCGAGTTGCTCTGATCGCTCACCGGTCAGCGGGTCACGGTCGGCGAGTCGGGGCACGCGGTGGCGGTGTAGCACCCAAGTCACGGTCCGGGCCGCGACATCGAACGCTTCGGTGATCAGTCCGCCCACGCCGCGAGGACACCTGCTCGGCCACGATCCGGGCCTGGACTGCGGCCGGTGTGCGACGGGGGCTGCGTGCGGCAGCGACGAGCGATCCGCCAAGGCCGGCCTGCCACCCACGTCAAACAGCTTCATCCACCGGTGTGCGCACTGCCGCGACCCCCAACTCCTTGGCCACATGAGCGACCGGTTGACCATCGACACGAACCCGACGAACCAGCAACCCACGGGCATACACCATCAACCGCGCATTAGCGTGAACACGAGGGCTTCCTGGCCGTGAAGACGAGATATCTCCACTGCGCCAGGAGGTCCTCCCTCGATCAACTACCCCAACCGGCGGGTCACCAACGTCCTGACCGAGTACAACTAGATGTATGAGGCCATGACGTTGGTGACGCCGGTGCGGAGCCGGGATGCTGGTGGCTGGTTTCCGGCGGCGGTGTGGGGCCGATGGTAGTTGTAGTGGATGTTCCAGATCGCCAGGGTGGCTGTGCGTTGTTGTTCGCTGGTCCAGGCGTGGGCGTAGAGGAATTCTTCGGCCAGGATCCGGTTGTAGCGTTCGACTTTGCCGTTGTGGCGTGGGGTATAGGGCGTGATCCGCTGGTGGCGGGCGCTGCGCAGGACGGTGGCGAAGTCTTTGGCGCGGTAGCAGGAGCCGTTGTCGGTGACGATGCGGTGGATGTGGGTGATGCCGTGGCGGGCGAAGAACGCCCGAGCTCGGTGGACGAACCCGATTGCCGTATGGGCGGTTTCGTCGGGAAGGGCTTCGGTGTAGGCCGGGCGCGAGTAGCCGTCGACGGCGGAGTGCAGGTAGGTGTAGCGGTGCCGCTGGCCTCGGGTTTTGCCTCGGGCGGCCAGCCGGTCCTGGGCGCTGCCTTTGCCGTGGACGCGCCAGCCACCACCGTCGGGGATCTGGCCGGTCTTCTTCACATCCAAGTGGACCATGTGCCCGGGCCAGCGGGCGATGATCCGCCGTGGCTGTCGGTTGGTGGCGCCGGTGGGGTCAAGGAACCGGCGGCGGTTGAGACCAAGCTGCAGCAGGTGTCGGCCCACGGTCCGCACCGAGATGGTGATTGAGCTTGCCCCCGTAGCCCGGACACCTGACCTGAGGTGACCACCGGTCACTAGGAAGGATGTCCCGGTGCCTGCACCACACCCGCCTGAGTTTCGTCAGCGTGCCGTCGAGCTTGCCCGCCAGGGCGACAAACGGGTCGCTGTGGTGGCC
>NZ_DASZCQ010000173.1:0-20003 GCF_035942955.1 Actinophytocola sp.
GGCGTACCGCACCCGGCGCCGGCGTCCCGCCGAGGTGGGCGCGGCGTTCCGCCGGCCGGCCGTTCGACTGTCCATTGTGGCCATGGCGGCGGCGCACGTGGCCATGGTGTCGGTGATGCTGATGACGCCGGTGCAGCTCGAGCGGCACGGGCACGGGTTGGGCGTGGTCGGGCTGATCCTGAGCGCGCACATGATCGGGATGTTCGCCCTGGCGCCGCTGTCCGGCCGGATCGCCGACCGGCTCGGCGGGCGCGCCACGGTCGTCGCCGGCGTGGCGGTCCTGCTGGCCGCCGCGGCGCTGGCCGCGCTGCTACCCACGTCGCACCGCGTCGGCCTGCCGGTCGCGCTGTTCCTGCTGGGGTACGGGTGGAACCTCGCGTTCGTCGGCGGCAGCAGCGTGCTGAGCCGGGACCTGCCCGAACAGACCAGGACCCAGCTGCAGGGCGTGGTCGACGCGATCATCTGGGGATCGTCGGCGGTCGCCAGCCTGACCGCGGGACCGCTGTTCGGCTTCGGCGGCTACCCCCTGCTCGCCGTGCTGGCCGGGCTGATCGCGCTGGCCCCGATCACGGTGCTGGCCCGCCGGTAGTCCGATCACCGGGACACCTGCTTGCCAATCGCGCCGCGGAGCCGTAAGACATCGGATGTATTCGCCTCCTACCCTGCTGGAGGGCACCATGGCACTCACCCGACGCGGCGTGCTACTTGGCACGGCCGCCGCCGCGCTGGCTCCCGCGCTGACCACCGCCGCGACCGCCGCGGCGGACGTGACACCTCAGTCCGTCCTCTGGGACGGCAATCCGGCAAGGGGAACCAGCGTGTTCGACGGCCTTGAGCGGGATCCGGGCTCGATCACGGTGGCGAACGACCCCCAGGGAAGCTTCGGCCAGTGCTTCAGGTACCAGACCCAGGACTGGGACAACGGCAAGGAGCGGTGTGAGAGCCGGGGCCTGCGCAACCCCGACGGCTCGGTGCTGCGGCTGAATTCATCCTACGAAGGCCGCACGCTCTACATGGGTTGGCGGGCGCTGTGGAACGTCAACCCGAACAACGCCTGGATCGCGGTCTACCAGCTGCACATCTCCGGGGCGAGCGGCGACCAGGCCAAGTCGGGCCCGTTCGTGCTGCGCACGGTCGGCGACGGCATGCTGCACTTCCAGCTCACCTCCCCCGCCGGCGCGACCCGGCACATCTGGTCGACCAGGTTCCCGGTGAACCAGTGGAACCGGATCGTGGTCGGGTTCCGGGTGTCGCGGGGCGGCGACGGCTGGGTGGAGTTCTGGTGGAACGGGGCGCAGCAGCGGTTCAGCAACGGCCAGATCCGCTACCCGGGCCCGACGTTGTGGGGCAGCCACATCAACCACAAGTGGGGCGTCTACCGGTCGGGCAGCAACAGCGGCACCAGCGTCGCGTGGCTGAACCGGGCCCGCATGGGCACCAGCCTGGCCGACGTGGCCCTCTGAGCGTCACCCGAGATTTTCTTTCCAGACACCCTTGGGTCTGGAAAGGATCTCACCGAGGCGGTTTACTCACCGCATGACGCGACTGCTCGTGCTGATGGTGATGGCCGGCTCGATCATCGCGGTGAGCCCTCCACCCACGCATGCCCAACCTGCCGTGCCCGCGTCGGACCTGGCGACCAGCGATGGCGCGGCGTACCCCGGCGACGACTTCCTCGACGGCGGCGGGGCACGGACGCTGGCGGCGATCGAGCCGAGGATCGAGACCTACCAGCGGGAGCGGCCGGTCGCGCCGGGGGTGACGCTGCGGTCGTTCGACCGGTACGGGCCGGACGGCTTCACCGGGACGCCGAACTGGCTGCAGGCCGACAGCCTGACCGTCGACCTCACCGCCGGCACGACCGTGGACTACCTGTTCCCCGGCCGGGTGGCCAAGGGCGAGCCGCTGTCTGCGCAGGCCGGCCGGGCCGGGGCGGTGGCCGCGGTGAACGGGGACTTCTTCGACATCAACAACTCCACCGCGCCGCTCGGCGTCGGGATCAGGTCCGGCGAGCTGGTGGAGTCACCCGACGCCGACCCGACCTGGCGCAAGTCCGCCGCGATCTTCACGCCGGACGGGATCGGCTCGATCGGCGAGGTGTTCTTCGAGGGCCGGATCACCCTGCCGGGTGGACGGACGGTCCCGCTGTCGGGGGTCAACAAGCCCACCCTTTCGGTGGACGGGATCGAGGCGTTCAGCACGCTCTGGGGCACCTACTGCCGGTGCCGGGCGACCCAGGACGCGGCCGCGGTCACCGAGGTCGAGGTGATCGACAACCGGGTCACCGCGGTGCGCCCGGCGGCCGGCGAGGGCGAGATCCCGGCCCGCGGCCTGGTGCTGGTCGGCCGGGAGCGGGGCGCCGAGGTGCTGGCCGGTCTTGCCGTCGGCGACGAGGTCGGCGTCGACTACCGGGCGCGCACCGAGCAGGGCCAACGGATCCATGCCGCGATCAACGGCCGGCAGCTGCTCGTGGTCGACGGCGTGCCGCAGAAAGCCAGCCAGGGCAACAACGTTCCGGCCGCGCCGCGCACCGCGATCGGCTTCTCCGCCGACGGGCGGCGGATGTTCCTGCTCACCGCCGACGGCCGGCAGCCGGCGTTCTCCGACGGGCTCGGCCTCGACGAGCTGGCCACGATGATGGTCGAGCTGGGCGCGTACCACGCGCTGAACCTCGACGGCGGCGGGTCCACCACGATCGTCGCGCGCGAGCCGGGCGCGCCGGCGCCGCAGCTGGAGAACCGGCCGTCGGACGGCGCGGAGCGGCCGGTGCCCAACGGGCTTGCGCTGTTCGCGCCGCGCGGCAGCGGGCGGCTGCAGGGGTTCTGGGTGGAGACCGCGCTGGACCCGGCCCGCGCCTCCGGAGCGTCCACAGTGGCCAGTGCGCGGCCGGACCGGGTGTTCCCCGGCCTGATCCGCACGCTGACCGCGGCCGGGTACGACGAGACCTACGGCCCTGCGGCCGGCACACCGCGGTGGCGCAGCGACTCGCCGCGCACCGGAACCGTGGACCGCGCCGGGGTCTTCCGCGCCGGGCGGCCGGGCACGGCCACGGTCACCGCGTTCAGCGGCGCCGCGGCGGGCAAGGTCGAGCTCACCGTGCTGGACCCGTTGGCGCGCTTGGAATCCACCCGCAAGCAGGTCGCGCTGACCGGACCGGGCGAGGCGAGCACGTTCGGCGTCGCCGGCTACGACCGCAACGGGTTCGGCGCGCCCGTCGAGCCGGCCGACGTCCGGCTGTCCTACGACCGGGAGCTGCTCGACATCCTCCCCGGCGCGGACGGCCAGTTCACCGTGACCGCCAAGCGGCCGTCCGGTTCGGCGCTGGTCACCGTCGAGGTCGCCGGCGTGCGCACGATCCTGCCGGTCACCGTGGGGCTCGACGAGGTGCTCATCGCCGACTTCGACGACCCGAGCGCCTGGCGGTTCTTCGGCGAGCGCGCCCCCGGCGCCGTCGCCCCGGTGGCTGGCAAGGAAGGCGCCGGGCTGCGGCTGACCTACGACTTCACCCAGACCACCCAGATCCGCACCGGCGGCGCGCTCGCCCCGGCGGGCCTGGTGCTCCCCGGCCAGCCGCGGGCGATCCGGCTGTGGGTGCACTCGTCGGGCAACGGCGAGTGGGCCAGCCTGCAGGTGTGGGACGGCAACGGCACGCTGCTGCCGGCGTTCCGGGCCGGGTTCCTCACCTACACCGGCTGGCGGCAGCTGGAGTTCGCGGTGCCGCCGGGCACGACGTATCCGTTGACGCTGCGCCGGTTCTACGCGGCGGAGACCAGGGCGGACGCGCTGTACCAGGGCGATGTGATCATCGATCAGCTCACCGCGCTGGTGCCGCCGTCGATCGACGTGCCGCCGGAGCCCGTGGTGCGCGACCCGGTGGTGGTCTCCGACGGCGGGGTGGCCGGCGCCCGGTGGCGGTTCGCGGTGATGTCCGACGCGCAGTTCGTCGCCCGCGACCCGGACAGCGAGATCGTGCGCAGCGCCCGCCGCACGCTGCGCGAGATCCTTGCGGCCCGGCCGGACTTCCTGCTCATCAACGGGGATCTGGTCGACGAGGCGTCGCCGGCCGACTTCGCGCTTGCCCGGCGGATCCTGGACGAGGAGCTGGCCGGGCGGCTGCCGTTCTCCTACGTGCCCGGCAACCACGAGCGAGCAGACAACAGCGTGGCCAACTTCCGGGCGGCGTTCGGCGACTCGCAACGGATCTTCGACCACAACGGCACCCGGTTCCTCACGGTGGACACGTCGGCGATCTCGTTGCGCGGCAGCGACTGGACGCAGCTGCGCACGCTACGCCGCGAGCTGGACCGGGCCGCGGGCGACCGGAGCGTGCAGTCGGTGGTGCTGGTGCAGCACGTGCCGCCGCGCGACCCGACGCCGGCAAGGGCCAGCGAGCTGTCCGATCGCAAGGAGGCGGCCACGATCGAATCCTGGCTCGGCGACTTCCGCGCCCGCACCGGCAAGGGCGCGGCGTTCATCGGCGCGCACGTCGGCACGTTCCATGCGTCTCATGTGGACGGTGTGCCGTACTTCGTCAACGGCAACTCCGGCAAGAACCCGTCCACCCGGCCGGAGCGGGGCGGGTTCACCGGCTGGTCGCTGTGGGGCGTGCAGCCGCCGTGCCGGGACGGTCGGTGGATCTCGGCCGAGGTGCGGCCGCATGTGGACACGCTGAGCCTGACCGCGCCGCCGGAGCTGCCGGCCGGGCGGTCGGCGACCGTGTCGGCGAGCCTCACCCAGGCCGGGCGCACGGTTCCGGTCGGCTACCCGGTCACCGCGGACTGGACGGCGTCGCCCACCGTGCACATCGGCGACCCGCGCGGGCTGCGGCCGTGGCACACGGCGTGGTTCGACCCGGACACCGGCCGGCTCACCGCGATGCGCGCGTCGACGATCACCCTTGCGGTGACGGTGAACGGGGTGACGCAGCGGGCGACGGTCGAGCTCACCGCTCGGCAGGCCGCGTAGCGCGAAAGACCGTGGAGTTCTTCAGCTCGTGCCGGGTGACGGTGCCGAACAACTCCTCCAGCCCGCGCCGGAGCCGGTCGAGCTTGTCGTCCGGCAGGCGCAGGCCGCGGGCGATGCGGTGCGGGTTCGTGCCGCCGTGCCAGGCCAGCACGACCGTCCCACCCGGACGGACGACCCGGTGCAGCTCGCGCAGCCCGGCCTCGAGGTCCGGCCAGATCGCGACGGTGTTGGTGGACACGATGCGGTCGAAGTGCGCGTCCGGGTAGCCGGTGTCGGCCGCGGAGCCGGACCGCAGCTCCACCCGGCCGGCCGCGACGGCGGACCGGTTGTGCCGGGCGGCGGCCGCGACCATCTCGTCGGACGGGTCGACGCCGCAGATCCGCTCGGCCCGCGTCCGCTCGGCCAGCATGCGGATCAGCCCGCCTGGGCCGAACCCGACCTCGAGGAGCCGGCCGCCCGCCGGGACGTCGAGCACATCGAGCAGCTCATGGTGCTTGTTGAGCAGAAGCATGAACCGCCCGGCCAGCCGGCCGCGCAGCCCGCGGGGCTTGGCGAACGGCGAGGTCACCGGGCGGTCCGTGGCCCAGGATGTCGTTGCTTCCATGCCCCAAGGGTCGCGCTTCAAGCCGACTTGAAGTCAACCCCGGGGGCTGCGGGAATGGGGATGGCGGGCGGGTAAGGCTCAGTGTGCGCGCTGGTTGTCGGTGACCGAGTGCACCTTGCGCACCGCGTTGTTGATCTTGCCGTGGTAGCGGCCCTTGGTGCGTTTGTCGACGAACTGCGCGGCCTTCTCGGCCATCCGGTTGACCTTCTCCGGGTTGTTCTTAACGTAGCGCCTGGCGGCCTCGGCGGCGCCGGCGACGACGGTCAGCTTGCGGAGCAGTCGTGCCATGATGATCCTTCCTGTCACCGGCTCAACGGCCGGGCTGTGCCGGCGGTTCCTGGCGCCGGGCCGGCCCGAGCAATCGGTTCAGCAGGTCCGGATTGCCCGGCCAGGCCTCGAGCAAAACCTCACGGGGCACCGCGCGGGCCGCGTAGCGCAGGACGACGGCGACCACGATGACGTCGTCAAGCGGGCCGATCACCGGGATGAACTCGGGGATCAGGTCGACCGGGGACAGCACCCACAGGGCCGCGAACGCCACCGCCACCTTCGCCCTGCGCGGCACCCGCGGGTCGCGGCGCAGCCGGCGGGCGGCCGTCACGCAGTCGGGCAGGAACGCGGCGAGGTCCCTGGCCAGGCCGGGTGGCAGCCGCCGCGCCAGCAGGAGCAGCACCAGCCAGGAGCCGACCAGCACGGCCGCGGCCATGAGCAGGGCCAGCAGCCAACCCGGCATCAGCCGTGCTCTTTGAGCCACCGCACGACGTCGGCGAACACGGTCTCCGAGTCCGGCTCGTTGTGCAGCTCGTGGTACCAGCCGTCGTACAGCTTGAGCGTGACGTCCGCCCCGGCCGCCCGGTCGGCGACGAGCCGGGAGCCGGCCGGCCGGGTGAGCCGGTCGGCGGTGCCGTGCAGCACCAGCAGCGGCAGCCGCAGCGTGGGCAGCTTCGCCGTGACCGCGTCGGCGGCGGCCAGCATCTCCGCGCCGGTGCGGCTGCGGATCTTGCCGCGGTAGTTCAGCGGGTCGGTCTCGTAGTCCCGCACCACCTCCGGAACCCGGCTGACCGCGGTCGCGTCCAGCCGGAGCACGCCGAGGTTCGGCGCCACGGCCGACATCAGCCGCGCGCCCACCCGCTCGACCCGCCCGCCCCGCGCGATGTCCAGAGCGACGCCGCTGAGCACCAACCCGTCGAGGGCGGCCGGCCGGCCGGTGGCGTAGACCAGCGCCACCAGACCGCCCATGCTGTGTCCGAACAGGAACAGCGGGACGCCCGGGTGGCGCTGGGCCGCGCTGCGGATCATCGTCTCCAGATCGGTGACCACAGTGGACATTCGGTCGATGTTGGCCCGGACGCCGTCGGACCTGCCGTGCCCGCGATGATCGTTAACGTAGGTGGCGTAGCCCTCGGCGGCGAACCGCTTGCCCACGTGGGCATACCGGCCGCCGTGCTCGGCAAGCCCGTGGCAGACCACGACGACGCCGGTGACCTCGGCGGGAACCCAGCCCTGCCAGTAGATCTGACCGCCGGCCGCGCCCGCGAACCTGCCGTCCACGTGCTCGACGGTCACGCCATCACCTCGCAAGCTCGGTGATGGAAACCCCGCCACCTCGTCCCTCGGTGGCAGGTCAGCGCTTGATGGTTCGCTCCGCTCACCAGGCCTCCCCGTGCACCTCGTGGCCGGGGACCTTGCGCAGCAGGCCGCGGTAGGCCTCGAACACCGGCTGGCCGTGGTTGAGCACCGAGTCCACCTCGCGGGCGATCGGCATGTCCACGCCGTGCTCTGCGGCCAGCTTCATGACCACGGAGCTGGTCTTGACGCCCTCGGCAACCTGGTTCATCCCGGCGATGATCTCGTCGAGGCTCTTGCCGCGGGCCAGCTCGACGCCCACGTGCCGGTTGCGGGACAGCGGGCTGGTGCAGGTCGCGATCAGGTCGCCCATGCCGGCCAGCCCGGCGAAGGTGTCCGCGGTGCCGCCCATGGCGACCCCGAGCCGGGACAGCTCGCGCAGCGACCGGGTGATCACCATGGCGCGGGTGTTGTGCCCGGCCTCCAGCCCGTCGCCGAAGCCGACCGCGATCGCGAACACGTTCTTCAGCGCGCCGGCCAGCTCCACACCGATCACGTCGGTGCCGGTGTAGACCCGGAACAGCTTGGTGCGGAACAGGTCCTGCAGCATCTCCGCCGAGCGCAGGTCGGGCATGGCGATCGTGGCCGCGGCCGCGTAGCCCTTGACCACCTCCTTGGCGATGTTCGGCCCGGCCAGCACGCCCGCGGGGTGCCCGGGCAGCACCTCGGCCACGATCTCGGTCATCCGCCGTCTCGTGCCCTGCTCGAGGCCCTTGACCAGGCTGACCACCGGGATCCACGGCCGGACGTGCTCGGCGACCTGACCGAGCACGGACCGGAAGGACTGCGACGGCACGGCCATCACCAGCACGTCGGCCGCGTGCACCGCCTCCTCGAGGTCGGCGGTGGCGCGCAGGGTTGGGGTGAGCGGCGCGTCGCCCAGGTACCGCGAGTTGCGGTGCTCCTCGCGGATCTCGCGGGCGGTCCGCTCGTCCCGGGCCCACAGCGTGGTCTCGGTGTTCATCGCGGCCAGCGAGGCGACCGTGGTGCCCCACGAGCCGCCGCCGAGCACCGCGACGCTGGGCGGGCGCCTGCTCACGTCGACCCCTCGCAGGCTCGGTGTCGCCGCTCGCGGTCGCCCTGTGACATTGATTCGCCCGCAAGCTCGCTCATCAGTACGGCTCCGGCGCGATCACCCGGCCGTCGTCGGTCGAGGTCACCAGGATCGCCTCGACCGGGCAGCTCTCGGCCGCGTCGATGATGTCGTCGGACGCCTCGGCCTCCTCGTGGATCGGCTCGGAGTACCCCTCGCGCAGGCGGAAGTGCTGGGCCGCGATCGACGAGCACATGCCGGTGCCCTGGCATACCTCCCGATCGACGGCGAGCCGCCAACGTTCCTCAGCCACGATGTTCCCTTTCCTTGCTCCCGGACCCCGCCGGGTACCGTCGACACATGGTCGCTGTCGAGTCCACGATGCTCCCACTGGGAACGCAAGCTCCAGACTTCAGATTGCCCGATCCGTCCGGCCGATCATGGTCGCTCGACGACGTCGCCGGCGAGCGGGGCACCCTGGTGGCGTTCGTGTGCAACCACTGCCCGTACGTCCGGCACATCGCCCGCCAGCTCGGCGTCATGGCGGCGAAGTGGGTCGAGGCCGGCGTCGGCGTGATCGGCATCAACAGCAACGACGCCACCTCCTACCCCGATGACCGGCCGGAACGCATGGCCGCGCAGGCGGCCGAATGGAACTGGACCTTCCCATACGTGACGGATGAAGACCAGTCCGTGGCGCTGGCCTACCGGGCCGCCTGCACGCCCGACTTCTTCCTGTTCGACGCCGACCGCCGGCTCGCCTACCGGGGCCGGTTCGACGCGGCGCGGCCGAGCAACGGCGAACCGGTCACCGGCGCCGAGCTGGACGCCGCGGTCAAGGCCGTGCTCGCCGGCGAGCCGGTGGGCGGCGACCAGGTCCCGAGCATCGGCTGCAACATCAAGTGGAAGCCCGGCAACGCGCCGGCCTGGTTCGGCTGAGGTAGCGTTTTGTTACATGATCGGTCTGCCGGACCACATCCGGGCGGGTCTCTTCGATTTGGACGGAGTGCTGACCAGCACCGCTGATCTGCACCGGGCCGCGTGGCGGGAGATGTTCGACGACTTCCTCCGCAGGCGGGAGGGGCCCGGGTTCGTTCCGTTCAGCGATCGGGACTACGCCGACCACGTCGACGGCCGGCCGAGGTTCGACGGGGTGCGGGAGTTCCTGGCCTCGCGGGGCATCGTGCTGCCGGAGGGCGAACCGGACGATCCGCCGTCCGCCGAGACCGTGCACGGCGTCGGGAACCGCAAGAACGAGCTGGTTCAGCGGATCATCGCCGAGCGCGGGGTCACGCCGTACCCGGGCTCGGTGCGGTACCTCGAGGCCGCACGCGACGCCGGGCTGGCCATCGCGGTGGTGACGTCGTCGGCCAACGGCGCGGCGGTGCTGACCGCGGCGAACCTGATGCCGTTCGTCCAGGCGCTGATCGACGGCGTGGTGATCGTGCGGGACGGGTTGCGCGGCAAGCCCGCCCCCGACTCGTTCCTCGCCGGCGCGAAGGCGCTCGGCGTGGCGCCGGAGAACGCCGCGGTGTTCGAGGACGCCCTTGCCGGGGTGCGGGCCGGGCGCGCGGGCGCGTTCGGCTACGTGGTCGGCGTCAACCGGGCGGATCAGGCCGACGCGCTGCGGGCGCAGGGGGCCGATGTGGTTGTCGACGACCTGGCCGAGCTTCTGGAGTAGACGTGGGTGCGTACGAGATCGATCCGTGGCGGCTGCGCTGGGTGGGGTTGGATCTGGATGCGTTGCGGCGAACGGAATCCACGTTCGCGCTGTCCAACGGGCACATCGGGATGCGGGGCACGTTCGAGGAGGGCGAGCCGCGGGGCCTGCCGGGGACCTACCTCAACGGCTTCTACGAGGAGCATCCGCTGCCCTACGCCGAGGCCGGGTACGGGTACCCGGAGGCAGGGCAGACCGTGGTCAACGTGACCGACGGGAAGATCATCCGGCTGCTGGTGCAGGACGAGCCGCTGGACATGCGCTACGGGCGGGCGGTGGCGCACCACCGGGAGCTCGACTTCCGCTCGGGCACGCTGCGTCGCAGCACCGACTGGGAATCGCCGACGGGCCAACGGATCCGGCTGCGCACCGAGCGGTTGGTGTCGTTCACCCAGCGGGCGGTGGCCGCGATCCGGTACGAGGTCGAGCCGATGGACGGGCAGGTGCAGCTCGTCGTGCAGTCCGACCTGCTGGCCAACGAGCCGATCGAGCGGGTCGGCAACGATCCGCGGGTGGCGGCCGCGCTGCGGGCGCCGCTCGAGTCGGAGTTCGCCTCGGCCAGGGACTGCCGGGCCGTCCTCGTGCACCGCACCAAGCGGTCCCAGCTGCGCATGGCCGCGGCGATGGACCACGAGTTGGACTGCGACAACGAGGTGCGCTCGGAGATCCAGGTCGAGGAGGACCTGGCCCGGCTGACCGCGGCCGTGGACGTCGGCGCCGGGGAACGCCTTGTGCTGACCAAGTATCTGGGCTACGGCTGGTCGGCCCGGCGCTCGGCGCCCGCGATCCGGGCGCAGGTGGACGCCGCGCTGTCCGGCGCGCTGCAGACCGGCTGGGAGGGCCTGCTCGCCGAGCAGCGCGCGTTTCTCGACGAGTTCTGGGCCAGCGCGGACGTCGAGCTGGACGGCGATCCCGAGCTGCAGCAGGCGGTCCGGTTCGCGCTGTACCACGTGCTGCAGGCCGGGGCCCGCGGGGAGAGCCGGGCGATCCCGGCCAAGGGCCTGACCGGCCCCGGCTACGACGGCCACGCGTTCTGGGACACCGAGACGTTCGTGCTCCCGGTCCTCACCTACACCATGCCCGAGGCGGCCCGCGACGCGCTCCGCTGGCGGCACTCCACTGTGGACACCGCGCGCGAGCGCGCCAGGGCGCTCGGCCTGCGCGGCGCCGCCTTCCCCTGGCGCTCCATCAACGGCGCCGAGTGCTCGGCCTACTGGCCGGCCGGCACCGCGGCGTTCCACGTCAACGCCGACATCGCCGACGCCACCCTCCGGTACCTCGCCGCGACCGCCGACGAGCACTTCGAGGCCGCCCACGCCGCCGAGCTGCTGGTCGAAACCGCCCGGCTCTGGATGTCCCTCGGCCACCACGACGTGCACGGCGGCTTCCGCATCGACGGCGTCACCGGCCCCGACGAGTACACCGCCGTCGTGGACAACAACGTCTACACCAACCTGATGGCCCGGCGGAACCTCCGCGCCGCCGCCGCCGTCTGCCAGCGTCAGGCCGATGCGGCGGCCGGGCTCGGCGTCGACCCCGACGAGGTGGCCGCCTGGCTCAAAGCCGCCGACAACATGGTCATCCCCTACGACTCCGTCCTCGACGTCCATCCCCAGTCCGAACGATTCACCGAGCACGCCGAGTGGAACTTCGCCGCCACCCCACCCGAGCACTACCCCCTCCTGCTCAACGTCCCCTACTTCGACCTCTACCGCCGCCAGGTCGTCAAACAAGCCGACCTGGTGCTCGCCATGCACCTCTGCGGCGACGCCTTCACCCCCGAGGAGAAGGCCCGCAACTTCGCCTACTACGAGGCCCGCACCGTCCGCGACTCGTCCCTGTCCGCCTGCACCCAGGCCGTCATCGCCGCCGAAGTGGGCCACCTCGAGCTCGCCTACGACTACTTCGCCGAAGCCGCCCTGACCGATCTGCACGACCTCCACCACAACGTCCAAAACGGACTCCACATCGCCTCCCTCGCCGGCGCGTGGATCGGAATCGTCGCCGGCTTCGGCGGCATGCGAGACTGCGGCGGCACCCTCACCTTCGCTCCCCGCCTCCCCCCTGCCCTGTCCCGCATAGCATTCCGCATGACCCACCTCGGCAGCCATTTCCACGTCGAGGTCACCCCCGACACCGCCACCTACCGCCTCATCGCCGGCCCCGTCGTCCACACCACCCACCACGGCGAAGAGATCACCATCACCGCCGACGAGCCCCTCACCCGCCCGATCCCACCCGCCCCACAACACCCCACCCCCCAACAACCCGCCGGCCGCGCACCCGACCATCGCCTGCCCCGTGGGTGACTGGGGGCGGGGTTGTTTGTCGGGGTGGTGGCGGGGTTGGCGCTCCGCGCGCATTTTAAGGTGCCGCGACTCGCCGTCAAGGGCGCTGCGCGTCGCTTCGCGAGCGCGGCCCCTTTCGGCAATAGTGGGCTTTAGTTAATGGGGCCGCGCCCCTTGACCGCGAGCCTCCCGCGGCACCTTGGCACGCCATGTGGGGGCAGGCCTGGCGGCCCGCCCCTATTGCGCGCACCGGGGTGATGAGAAAGGGTGCACGGGGGCGAAGGGTTGGGTGGGTGGGCATTTGCGCAGGGGTGGACTCGCGGGTTTGTCGGGTGGGATGCGAGGGATGCGGGTGGTTGGACGGGGCTCACTGCCGGGGGTGGTGCAGGAGGTTGCGCACGAGGTTCTGTGCCGGGGTCCACCCATTTCGGGGGCTGGAACCAGGGAATGCCGGCGACCACTTCGATGGACCATTCCGAGTCATGCAACAGTTTGTGGTGGCGCCTGCACAACAGCACGAGGTTGGCCAGGTCGGTGCCGCCTCCGTCGAGCCAGTGGCGGATGTGATAGGCGTCGGTCCAGCGCGGCGGCAGGTGGCAGCCGGGGAAGGCGCAGCCCTTGTCCCGGGCGATCAGCGCCCGCCGCTGGGCCAGGGTGACCAGGCGGCGCTTGCGGCCCAGGTCCAGGGGGACGGAGTCGCCGTTGAGCACCATTGGGATCAGCTCGGCGTCGCAGGCGTGCTGGCGGACCGCTGTTGGGCAGAACACGCTGCCACCGTCTGCTGCCGCCGAGCCTAGGCCCTCAAGGAGCTTGTTGTAGTCGAGCACCAGGTTCAGGTGCGGCTTCTCCCCACCGCGCGTGGGCAGCGCACCGCCGGTGAGCGCACCGTGGATGAGGTCGGCCAGCGCGTCGCCGTTGCGCTCGGCCTCCGACCGCGGATCGGGCATGCCGGGCAGCGGGGACTGTGGCTTGGCCAGCGGGCCCAACACCGCCAGCAGTTCCTCGCCGGCCTGGTGGCCGAGCCGGCCGGCGTACTTCATTCCGCCGTCGCGCGTGCGCTGGTAGCGGAAGGAGTTGACGGGCTGGGTGGGGTCGGCGTCGCGTGGTTCGGGGCCGTCGGCGTTGAGGTGGGCCAGCAGGACCTCGCCGTGCTTGCGCACCACGTGCGGCTCGCTGGTCCGGGCGGTCACGGCCAAAGTGGACTCGACCAGCTCCCGATCCTCGATCGTGGCCGTGTCGGGCAACTGGTCCAGGGTCTTGGCGATCGCGTCGAGGTGCTCGCCATCCACAAGGCCCTCCCGCAACGCCTCCCGTGCGGTGGGCAGCGGCGCCGGGGTGACGTGCCCGGTCGGGGTCACCGTCTCGGTGATCAGGGCGGCCTGCGCGACCAGCCGGGTCGCCGGGTCGCCTTGGCCCGGGCCATGTGGGTGGCCTCGACCAGATAGGCGGCCAGGCTGGAATACCCGGCGGCCTGCGCAGCCCTTTCTCGGTCCAGCTCGGCGACGATCTCCAGCATTTCCGCGTGCAATACGCGGATCTGTGCGACCTTCCGCACAAGCGCAACCGCAAGCTCTGCCCCCACTCGGGCCCGAGAAACTCTGCGGCCGACTCACAACACGGTTCTACCGCACCCGCCCGCCATTTCCGGAGGCCACACCAACAACCACCTATTCGGGGTCCGGGGATCGGGCGGGCAAAAGGCAGGGGCACCCCTGCCCCTTCCCTGCCCCGGCGCCGCGCGCGAGGCTCATTGTCAAGGGTCGCAGCCAATTAACAAATGTGCACAATTCCCAAAAGTGCCGCGATCGCGCAGCGACGCGAAGCGCCCTTGACAATGAGGCGCGGCGCCTACAATCCACCCGACCCCCGGACCCCCGACAACCCCCAGGCCCACCAGCCCCCGGGACCCCCTACCGTCCCACAACGTCCACGATCCTGTCCAACCCACTCACCGCCAACACATCCCGCGCCGGCGTCCCCTCCTCGGCCACCAAACATATACGCCGACCCGACGTCAACAAATGGCTCGCGTGCTCATACAACGTCCGCAGCCCGGCACTCGTCAACAGCGTCACCGCGTCCAACACTATCGTCAACGGCAACGATCCCCGCCCAGCATCAAGCAAGCTCGCATGCAGCTGATCGACGCTGCTCGAGTCCACTGCGCCGGAAACCGACATGGTCACACCCTCTTTGCCGGCCTGAAGGTCGATCTGCAGGTCGGTCTGCTCGATGTACCGAGTGGACGGAGGCGCGGCGCCGTCGAGGGACACCGGCCGGTGGAGTGTCTTGGCCAGGGTGACGGTGGTCCCGCTCGCCGACGGATCCAGCCTGATCTCGTCGCTGAATTCTCGCATCATGATGAGCCCGCGCCCCCGGAACCCGGGGTCGCGCTGCGGGGGTTTCCAGCGGCCGTCGTCGCTCACGACCACGACGACGGTGCCGTCGTGGCTGAGGGTGGCGTTGACCCGAACGGTGCCGGGTGGGCCGGGGAAGGCGTGCTCGACGGAGTTGGTGACGGCTTCGATGACGCTGAGCTCCAACGCGAGAAGATCGTCTTCAGTGGCGCCGAGCCCGCTGAGCCAGGCGGACAGCTGCCGGCGCACGGGGCCGAGGCGGTCGGCGGTGGCGGGGACCGACATGGTCATCACCGTCGGCGGGGCGGACATCGCGGTGACCGCGACGACGCTGACGTCATCGTGGCGGAGCTCGCTGGCGGCGAGGTCCGACACGGCCGAGCAGACCAGGGCGGCCAGCGCGCGTTCGTCGGGCTCCTGGGACCGGATCGCCTCGGACACTCGGCCGGACAGGTCGGTCATGCCCTGGGCCATCGTGCGGCCGGGTTGCTCGACGGCGCCGTCGGAGTAGAGGATGAGCGTGTCGCCGGGCGACAGGGTGGCGGTGGCGAGCCGGTGGTCGGTGCCGCGCAGGGCGAGCGGGGGGCCGGCCGAGTCCCGCAGGTAGCGGGTGGCGCCGTCGGCGGCGGCGACGAGGGGTGCGGGGTGGCCGCGGACGGCGTACTGCACGGAGCGGACGGCGCGGTCGACGATGGCGATGCAGACGGTGCTGCCGCGGGCACCGGACAGACCGGTGGCGAACGCGTCCAGGGCATGCAGCACCTCGTCGAGGCCGTTGCCGCGTTGCAGGCGCTCGGCGGTGATGGCGCGCAGCTGGCCCATGACGGCGGCGGCGAGGGGGCCGGAGCCGACCACGTCGCCGACGATGAGCGCCAGGGTGCCGTCGGGCAGGGAGAGGACGTCGAACCAGTCGCCGCCGGCGGATCTGGGCAGGTCGGCGGGTCGGTACTCGGCGGCGACGCTGAGGTCGGGCAGCACCGGAAGTCCGACCGGAAGGGTGGCGCGCTGCAGCTCGAGCATGACCTCACGCTCGGCGAGAGCCCGCTGCCGCTCGACGTCGATCAGTTCCACCGACGTGCTCTCATCCACCAGCCAGCCGCCTCCATCTCCCCGATCATGGGGTCAAATCCGTTGCAAGACAAGCAGTGTGGTGTCGTCCTTGGTGTCGCCGTCAATCTCCATCGCGGCGAGGGCGCGGTCGCAGATCTCCTCGGCCGAGGCGAACGTGCCGCGCAGCGCGGTGCTAAGGAGGTCCAATCCGTTGTCCAGCATCCTGTTCTTGTACTCGACGAGCCCGTCGGTGTAGAGCACGAGCGCCGCCTTGGCCGGCATCCGCACGGTCCTCGTGGAGAATGCCGGACCCTTTGATACCAGCCGGGACGCACCGCCCAACGGCACCCCGGTCCCGGCCTGGACGAACCGCGGCGCCCGGCCCGGCACCAGCAGCAAGGGTTGCAGGTGCCCGGCGTTGGCGATCCGCAGCGTCCCGGTCCGCACATCGAACACCGCGTACAGGCAGGTGGCGAAGCGTGACTCACCGGAGGTGAGCAGGTACGCGTCGAGCTCCTTGAGCACCTGCGCGGGCTGCTGGCCGCGCACGGCGTAGCTGCGCAGCGCGGTGCGCAGCTGGCCCATCCGCGCCGCGGCGCGCACCCCGTGGCCGACGACGTCGCCGATCGACAGCCCGATTCGCCCGTCCGGCAAGGCGATCGTGTCGTACCAGTCCCCGCCCACCCGGGTGCCGCGCGCGCCCGGCAGGTACCGGGTCGCCAGCCGCAGGCCGTTGATCTCCGGCAGCTCGTGCGGCAGCAGCGAGCGCTGCAGGCCAAGCGCGATCCGCTGCTCGGCGGCATACATGGCGGCGTTGTCGAACGCCAGCGCGGCGCGCTTGGCCAGCTCCTCCAGGTACTTCAGGTCGGCCATCTCGGTGATGGCGTGCTCGGTGCGGCCGAACGTGATCGCCCCGACGATCCGGCCCCTGGCCCGCATCGGGACGGTGACCGCGGTGGCGCCGCCGATGGTCTGGATGTCGTCCGGCCAGTGGTCGGACGTGACCGGCCGGGCGACCACCCTGGCCGAGCGCAGGCACTCGTCCACCCCCAGCGGCCCGCGGACGTCCGTGCCGGTGCCCTGGAACACCTGGCGTAACAGGGCGGCGTGCTCCGGGAACGCCCCGTCGTGGCGCACGTCGACATGGTCGTTGCCCAGGTCGTCGGAGCGCACCAACCAGACCGCGCACCACAGGCCGTGGTCCGGCAGGACGAGGTCGAGCACCACCCGGCAGATCTCCGGGGCGTTGAGGCTGGTGGCCAGCGCGTGGCTGGCGTCGGCCAGCTCGCGCAGCGCGTTGGGCGCGGTGACCCGGAGCCGTTCGGTGGACCGGGCCCGTGCCGCGGCCACGGCGCCGCCGAGCTGTGCCGCCAGCAGCTCGACGATCGACCGGTGATGGTCGCCGTCCGGGCCGACCCCGGCGATCAGCGCGCCGTCCGACTTGACCGATCCGGGCGAGGTGAACGGCATGACCCGGACCCGCCGGGCGGCGGCCTTTGCCGGCCACTTGCCGGCGTCGAGCTTGCTGAGCGGGACGGCCGGCGGCATGCCGAGCACGTCGGGCACCTCGCCCCAGCTCCCCGCGAGCCGGGCGGTGCCGGTGACGTGCTCGAACAGGTAGATCAGGCCGAACGGCAGGTCGTCGCCGGCCTGCGCCAGCACGCCGACCGCCTCGACGCAGGCCTTCTCCGCCGAGGACGCCAGCGCGGTGCGCTCGGCGAGCGCCCGGGCGGTGTCGAGCATGCGCCGTAGGTCGCCGTCCGGATGAGCCACCGGTCACCGTCCCGTCCTCGGGCGAAGCCACACGTCAGCGCGCGAGTACCCCGTTTCTCCGGCGCCAAACCATAAGGTCGACCACCCCCTAGGCGTGGCATCGTTACCGCTCGCCTTTAGGGTGGGCACCTACGTTGACCGCCGGGCTCACCCGGCTCACTTCTCGGCCTCCAGGAGGTGGCGGTGCAAAAGCCGGCGAACTCCGAGACCGGGCCCGACGAGCCCGCCGGTGGCGACACCGGTCCGGTCCGGGCGCTGAACGAGGCGCGGTCGGGCGGTCAGCTCACGGTCACGGTCGACCGCCCGGGGGACGGCGTCGCCGTCCTGCACGTGGCCGGTGAGGTCGACCTGCTCACCGCGGGCACGCTTGGCGAGCGGATCCGGGCGAACCTCGGGTCGGAGAGCCGGGTGCTCGTGCTCGACCTCACCGAGGTGAGCTTCCTGGGCAGCGCCGGGCTGGCCGAGATCGTGTCCGCATCGCAGAGCGCCGCGGAGCGCGGTGCCCGGATCATGCTGGTGGCCACCAACCGGGCCGTGCTGCGACCGATGGAGGTCACCGGCCTGCTGTCGGTGCTCCCGGTCTTCCAGACGGTGGACGCCGCGCTGGCCAGCTCCTAGACGGCTGACGGCCTCACCCCGACTCCTCGGTGATCACGTGCGCCGCGCCGACGGGCTTGGACTCCGGGGAACCCCGCTGGCGCAGGTAGATGCTCAGCACGACCATCGAGCCGATGGCCAGGAACTCCGACTGCCAGTTCTGCAGCGTGCGGTTCCAGAAGTCGGCGGCGACCAGGTACTCGCCCCAGCTCACCGGGTCCTCGAACTGCGCGAGCTGCTCGCTGTTGTACGCGGTGAGCCCGGCGACCGACTGGGCGAACCAGGACAGGACGAACAGCAGCGCCATCATCAGGCCGAGCGAGTTGGAGAACAGCGTCGTGCGCCAGCCGCCGGCCTTGGCCCAGCGCGGCGACTGGTCCGTGACGTGCCGGCCGAGCTGTTGTTCCTTGTCCGACTCCGGCCCGACGCTCTTGGGCATCTTGGACTCCGGGGAGCCGCGCTGGATCAGCCACACGGTGGCGTACACGAACACGAAGAACTGCAGGTACTCCGACTGCCAGTTCTCGGTGACGTCCACGGCGTACTCGGAGGACGTGAGGTAACTCCAGAACGTCACGGTGGCGCCGCCGTCGGCCAGCTGCCGGTTGTTGAAGTCCACGTGCCCGGCGATGGCCTGCCCTACCAGGGACAGGAGGAACAACAGTCCAAATGTGAGACTCAGTCCGTTGTCCCGCAGGAACCGCTTCATACCGTTCCCCTCACATGTGCAGCAGGCCGACGGTGGTGAAGTACGCGAGGCCGCCGAACACCACCACCAGGTACACCACGAAGATCGTTCGTCGCATCGGCTCAACCCCCTACGACACAGCGATAGGGCAGGTCGGCGCCGCGTGACTCGCAGCCGGCGGCGACCACCTTCCAGCCGTCGTCGAACTCGGCGAGGAACAGCATGCCGGCGTCGCTGTGCACCTGCGCCCGGTCACCCCAGACGGCGACCTCGCCGACCGGCGAGGTGGGCAGCGTCTGGGAGCTCAGCGCCTCGGCACAGTCCGGCGCCTCGGTCAGCAGATCGTCCCTGGTCTGCGGGGCGAGCATGGCGCAGGCCGCCGACATGTCCCCGTTCTCGACCGCGGCGACGAAGCCCTCGGCGGCCTGACCGGCGGTGTCCGCCCGCTCGTCGACGCCGCACCCGGCGACGAGGAGTACATACGGGACGATCAACCAGCGTCTCATGACAGGGGAATGGCCCGGCTCGACGGTCTTAAACCCTCGAGCCGGGCCGCCCCGATCGTCAGACCCGTGCTACCAGCGGTACCAGCGGGCTCCCTCCGCCCCGCGCATCGCGAAGCCCAGCAGCCAGACCACCAGCACGATCCCGGCGATGATCCACAGCCAGTTGTACGCGAAGCCGAACCCGGCCAGTGCGAGCACGAGTAACAGGACGAGGATGAGCGCTAGCATGACGCCTCCTTATCTCGCTCAACCTGGGGGAATTACCTCGCAGATCGCGATGCAAACCCGCCATCAGGAGCAACCCCACGCCGCCGGGTGGCGGTGATGTCCACTGTGGAGGGTCAACCGGGGCTCTACTTGGACGTGAGCGGGCCGTCGTACGTTTAGGGCTGAACGATCCGGCTATCCCCGGGATGCGTTAACGACGGCTGGCGGCTAGCCGCCCTGCTCAGGGAGCCATGGCCATGCTGAGTCAGTACGACCGACAGCAACTGGAGTTGATCTCTAGCCGGCTGCACATCGAGGACCCCGAATTCGCGAAGTCGTTCCGGGACTGGAAGCCCAGACCCGAGCAGAGAATCCGCCGCTGGCCGTTCGCGGTCCTCATGGTGCTCTCCGCCCTGGTGCTCCTGGCCGGGATCCTGGTCGGCGCGTTCTCGTTCATCTTCCTCGGAACGCTCGCCGGCGCCGGCGTGGTGTTCGCCTACCGGCGCCACGCCCACCGCTCGCCACGGCCCCGCCGTCGCCGGTAGGACGCTCGGCCGGCGCGCTCGTCCCTGAGCAGGGGGGACGAGCG
>NZ_DASZCQ010000174.1:0-4741 GCF_035942955.1 Actinophytocola sp.
GACCACCGCGGTGATCCACCCGTTCGGCGAGAACCTCCGTGGAGCTACAGCGGACGCCGCTGCGTGTCCGGGTTCCGCACGTCCAGCTCCGGGATGAACGACTGTGCCGCGAACGTCGAGACGCTCACCCCGGCCCACCGCCGCAGTGTGGCCGTGGCCGCGGCGTTGTCGGCCGCCGTCAACCTGGAGATGTTGGCGCCGTGGTTGGAACCGGGCGCGGTGTAGGTGTACGAGTCGTTGCCGCTCGGGTGGAACGGCTCGGCGCCCCACGGGTCGTTCGCCCCGTACACGAACAGCATCTGGCTCGAGCTCTTGGTCACCCAGTTGTCGACGTCGATCATGGGCCAGGCGTCGTGCCGCGACCGCAGATCCCTCGGCAGGCTGGAGTTGGCCTCGTTGTACAGGCCCGGGTAGTGCAGCAGGTCCCGGACGTGCCGGAACCTCAGCTGCGGCCAGCCGAGCTGGGTCGCCGCCTGGTAGAAGTACGGCGCGTAGAACAGGATGCCCTGGTCGGCGTAGAAGGCCCAGCCCGCGGTCGCGTCAACGAAGTCGAAGATCTCCTGCGTGGACGCGGTGGTCGGCGGGACGTCGGGGCAGAACGGCTGGCCGAGGAACTGCCAGAACGCCCAGCGGCTGTCCAGCACGGCGAACTCGAACGCCGCGTCGGCCGACCCGAAGACCTGGTTGAAGGTCAGCCCGTTCGCCGCCGCGTAGGCCTCGTACATGTTGACCAGGTCGGTTCGCCGGCTGAACGCCTCCCGCTGGAAGTTGTTCAGCGCCGTCCGGCACGCCGGGTCGTTGCCGACGACGTCGAAGAATCGCTCGTAGGCCTCGTCGGACCGGTTGACCACGTCGTTCGGCGCCACGTACGCGGCCACCCCGTCGATGTCCCGCGGATAGAACCGCCGGTGGTACACCGACGTCATGCCGCCCTTGCTCGCCCCGGTAGAGATCCACTTCTGATTGTAGATCGGCTTGAGCGCCTGGATCAGGCGGTGGTGGTCGGTGGCCGCCTGCCAGATCGTCAGCTTCGTCCAGTCGGCCGGGTCGGGCCGCGACGGGGTGAAGAACCGCTGCTCGGTGGAGATCTGGTTACCGTCGATCAACCGCGTCGGCTCGGAGCGGAAGGCGAACTCCGGCATGTCGTACCCGGTCGTGTGCAGCACCATCGGCCGGTCGGTTCCCTTGTGCAGCAACGAGAAGCGCTGCTCGAACGTGATCCCCTGCGGGTTGAGGTGATCGGCCGGCTGCCGGTAGGTCAGGAAGAAGAACCGGAACCCGGCCGGTGCCGCCTCCTCCGACACGATGGTCAACCCCGGCACCGCTCTGAGCCGGTCGACGATGTCGGGCTCCGCCTGGGCAGGTACCGCCGCCGTCAGCCCGACGACCGCGGTGGCCAGCGCCAGCGTCACGGCCGTCAGTTTCCTCAGGATGGACACGCCCACTCCTTGCCGCTCGCGTGGCCGCTTGGTTGGCGGCCGATCAGCGAGAGTCTTGCTCATCACCGACCACGTCGGAAGAGCCGAACGTCGGATGCGCGCTCACCACGCTCTGGTCGCCCGCCCCGGTGCCAGCCATGATCATCGGCTCTGGCTTCGGTTCCGGCTCGGGCAATGGCTCGGCGACGCGTGCGGAATCGGCCGCGACCATGGCCAGCGCGGCCGATTGCCGCCACCGCCTTGTCCGCCGGCGCCGTGCCGACAGTGCGCTCGCGGCGCCGATGAGGGCCAGCACGAGCAGGATCGTCAGCCATATCCACCAGATGTAGATGGCAAGGCCGGTAAGGATGACGACGGCGGCCAGTCCGCTGAGCCAGCGCAGTGCGATCACCATCCGGCCGAGGACGCGGACGTCGTCGAGCCGGCGGAACTGTGTCACGGCGCTGAGCACCAGGACGCCGACGAGTATCTTCCAGTTGTCCAGCGCGACTCCCGCCATCAGGAGCAGTGCCCGCAGCATCAGGAAGAACAGAATGATGGCGGTGACGTACATGGCGAAGAAGAAATACAGCACCAGCTGCAGTGTCGCCCGGTACCGCCTCGTGAGCTCGGCGTCCGCGCTGACCTGCTTCTGGATGTTGTAGTAGATCTGACTGCCGGGCGTGCCCGCCGCCTTTTCGTCGCGGAACATCTGGCGAATGCCGTTGATGTGAAAAATGCTGGAAAGGTACGCCAGCAACGCGGCGATCGGATGGCGCCAGGCCGATCGGCGCCGGCCACGCCTGCGGGCCTGGGCATCGAGCCGGCGCAGCGCACGCTGGGCCGCGCTGCGCACGGACCTGTCCAGGTCGCCAGCGAGCCGCTGCAGACCGTCCCTGGTGCCGGCCGTCGGCCGCCTGCTGATGAGCCGGATCAGCCGGAGCCGGTCCTTGTAGGTCGGGTCGGCCGCGAGCGCCAGCAGCTCGGGGCCCGCCAGGTCCGCGTAGTTGTCGTGCAGCGCCTCGAGTGCCGCCGACCGGACCCCGCCGTTGGGGTCGCGGGCGAGGGCGGCGAGCACCGGCACCGCGTCCGCCTCGCCGACGCCGCCGAGCGCCCGCGCGACGGCGGTGCGCACGTCTTCGTCGTCGTCCTCGGCCATGGCGAACAGTCCCGCGAGCGCGGCGGGTGACTTGATCGACCCGAGCGCGGCCGCCACCGCGATCCTGATCTGCCAAGGGATTTGGAACGGCGGGTCGGTCAGAACGCCGACGACCTCCGGGTTCCGCAGCCCGCGAACCGCGTTGGCGACCTGTTGCTCGAGACCCGGGAGTGAGGCCAGCCAGAGCAGCCACTTGACGGCCTCCTGGCTCTGGATGAATCCCAGTCCGACCACCGCGGCCTGGCGGATCGGCGGCGGCTCCTGCCGGTTGGCGGCGACCGCCCGGAGCCGCTCCTCCGTGCCGGGAAACCGCAGCGCGCCCATCAGGCGCAGGGAGATCTGGCGTTCGATGAGCGTCCGTTCCGGCCTGGAGAACGTCTCGAGCTTGGCCACGACGACGTCCTGGGTCCAGCTGGAATCCAGGACCCGCGCTTCCTCCCCGAGTGGCTGCAACCGGTATTGCGCGACGAGCGGGTTGTCGTTGCGGGATCGTTCGATCAGCGCGGTCACGGCTTCCGGGGTGCGCGGATCACGGCATCGGATAAGGGCCTCGGCCAGCGAGCGGGAGACCTTCGGATCGTCGACGTGTGCGACGGCGATGAGCGCGTCGGCGGCCGCGGTGTCCTCCGGATGGACATACGTGATCTCGCCGAGGATCCGCACGCAGCCCGCCCGGATGCGCCACTTCTTGCTCCGCAGGCCCTGCACGACGATCGGCGTCGCGACGGGACCCATCCTGGCCACCGACTTGGCGACCTCGACGCGTTCCTGGTGGAACAGCCGGCGCTGCACGGACACGATCTCGGCAATGGCGGACGGGCGCTGGGTCAGCGTCAGCACGTACGCCGCATTCGGAATCACCCGCCGGTTCCACGCCAGCCAGCTCCAGGGAATTCGTATTCCCAGCAGCACGATGAGGATCACCAGCGGATTGACCGAGACCCAGCCGAACAACAGCGGCAGCGCGCGCGCCGGACCGAGGATGAGGTCGGCGATGTAAAGGCTCGCGAAGACCACGAACACCAGGCTGGTCGTGAACTGGTAGAAAGCCAATGCGGCGCCGCCGTGGCTGCGTGGAAACCGCCATGGCGGATTGTGCGCCCGCAGGGATCGCACGACCTTTCGGTACACCGGTTCGGGTTCCAGGTCGTACCAGAGCGCGACGACCTCCGACCATCGCGCGTCGACCAGCAGCTTGGCCGGTCGCCTCCGCACCGTTCTGGTCCGCAGGGCCATCGCGGCGAAGAACTCCTGCACGATCTGGTGCCGGAAGTAGTATTCGCCGTCCCGCTCGAACAGCAATCCGGTATTCGCCATGTCCTGGACGGCGGTGCGCTCCCGATCCCGCAGCTCACCTATCGGCGCCTGGTTGCCGACCCTTCTCGCGTCGAGCATCCCGAACGCGACGCGGCCGACCGTGCGCACCATGCGTGATCGTTCCTGCAGGATGTCCTCGACATCGGTGGCGTCGCCCCGCTCGCTCCGCAGCCAGTCCCGTTCCAGCATCCCCCGAAGCAGCAGGGTCATGATCTGCCCGCGGCTCTCCAGCCGCAGTCCCGGACGATAGATCTCGATGATGCTGGCCAGGAAGAAGGGATTGGTCGCGATGTCGGCCAGCGCCGTGTTCGAGTGCATCGACTCGTGCAGCGGCAGCGCCTTGTCGGGTTCGAGATAGGCGTCGATGAACCGGTCTATCTGCGTGGCGTTCATCGGCAGCACCCGAATGACCTGCCAGCGCAGCGAGTCGAAGTACTCATGGCTTCTGCAGGACAGCACGAAATGCGTGCGCAACGCCCTGGCCTGGGCGAAGTCGCGCAGGGACCGCTCGCGCGGGTCGATGCTGCCGACCGCCCGGGGGCGCAGCGCGTCGAGCCCGTCGGGCTCCTGGTTCTCGTGGCAGCCCTCCTGCCGGTGTGCCTTCCTGCCGGGCAGCTCGTTCAACCCGTCCAGCACCAGGAGGAACCGGCCGGCGGCGACCAGCCGGTCGAAGTTGCGCACCAGGTAGTTGGCCGGGCTGAGCAGCGACTCGAGATGGGCCCGGAGGAAGCTCTCCGCGGACATGTCGGTGTCCTGCCAGTCGGACAGCGGGACGTAGAAGGGAATGCTCAGCGAATCGGAGGCCACCAGGCCGGTGTGCGAGTCCGGTTGGAGCGCGGCCATGTCG
>NZ_DASZCQ010000175.1:0-2448 GCF_035942955.1 Actinophytocola sp.
GCGCCGCCGGCGGGGGCCGCCTGACCACCGGCGCCGCCCAGCCGCCCGGCAGCGACCCGGCGCCGGTGGAGAATGCGGCGTGCAGGCGCAGACCATCATGGCGGTCAGCCGGGCGGCGGACTACGTCATCTACTCGAAGGGCAGCTACGGCACCGGCTACTACGAGATCTGGATGGACAAGCCCGGCCAGCGGATCAGGACCGACACCTACACCCAGCTTCCCCGCCCATTCCCGTGCCGGAGGACGGAAGGCTGACCGTGCCCCCGTCCGCCGGGCCGACGCTCGGGCCCATGCGTCGGCAGCAGTCCCACAGCGCCAGCGGTCCGGACGGCGACCAGGACATCGTGTGGGTCGACTACGACCTCAGGAAGTGGTCCACCGGCCACCGGACCGACCGGAACCCCCCGTCGGCGATCCCGGACATCACCGATGCGGACAGCATCCGCACGGCGATCACCGACGGCACGGTGGAATTGGTCGGCAGGGAGACCGTGGACGGCCTCGACACCCTGCACCTGCGGCTGTTCGGCCCGAACCGGGAGTACCGCATCGACATGTGGGTCGACAGCCGGACCTACCTGCCCGTGCGGGAGATCGCCGCCAAGAGCTCCGGAGGCACGGGCGACCAGGAGTTCCCGTCCGCCCACGCGGTCACGACGACCTACGACTGGTTGCCCCGCACCCCGGACAATCTGGCCCGCCTGGTGCTCACCCCGCCCGCCGGCTTCGAGCGCCTGCCCTGACCGTCGGCGCGGGGCTGGCCGGCGATCATGCGTGCTCCGGTCGCTTGGTCAACTGAAGAAGTATGAGAACCGGAGTGGAAGGTGGGTGTGAGGGTCGGTTTTCGTTGTCGGGGGGCGGTTTTTGCTTCCGGCCGTTCCCGGCTGCGTCGGAACGCCGGGGTGGTCCCGTTGGCGGGGCTGGTCCTGGCGTTCCGTGGCACGGCTGTGGACAGCGTTCGGCGCCGGGGCGCCTCTCGCTGCCCACAGCCGTGCACCGGGCCACTTTCCCTCGGCTTGGCGGAGCCGGTCACGTGGCCATGACTGGTCAGGTGTGGGTGCGCCTTGGGTGGGGCTGGTGGCGAGGTGGGGTCGCACGCCTGTGGACAGGTGCCCCGTCCACACTCGCGGGGCCCGCCCTGCCCACAGGCGCGCTCACCTTGAAAAAGACCATTTCAAAATCTATTTATGAAGAAAAGAAACTAGAACGGCGGAGGATCCGGGTCCCACTCGCTCGGCGCGGTGACTGGCTCGGGCTCCACCATGTGCGTGAACCCCAAGGGGCTGGTCCATTCCAGCCGGTCCCGGCCGAGCTTGCGGACCTGCCAGGCGCCGTCGTGTTTGGCGCGGTGGTGCCGCCGGCACAGGCACTGGCAGTTGGCGTCACAGGTGGCGCCGGTTGGCCAGGGGATGCGGTGGTCGACGTCGCATTGGCGGGCGCGGCGGGTGCAGCCGGGGTAGCGGCAGGTGCGGTCGCGCACCTGCACAAAAGTCTTCAACGATTCCGGTGGTGTGTAGCTCGGCGCGGTGAGATCGACCACGGCGCCGGTGGTGGGGTCGGTGCGCAGCCACCGCCACGACGTGGCCTCGGCCGCCAACTCCCGGGCCGCTTGGGCGGTGACCGGTAGGCCGTCGACCTCCGCCGGGCCCGCCGCGGTGCCAGGGGCGGGCATGGTCAGGTGCACCTCGACCACCCGGTTGCTGCCGGTGTCGGTGCCGAAGAGTAGGTCCAGGGCGATGTCGGCCTCGATGTGCTGCAGTGTGCGGGGTTCGTTGCCCAGTGCCTTCAGCGCTCGGGCTCGGTCGGCGATGACCGCGTGGGCGGTGGCGATCTTTTCGGCGCTGTGGTGGATGGTCAGCGCGGCCATGCCGGGTTCGGTGGGGTAGGCATCGACCCGCCGCCCGCGGACCCGTTCCGTGCGGCGTTCCTCGGCGCCCTCCGGGTCGACCGCCAACACCACCTTGGCCAGGGTGTTGCGCAGCTGGGCGGGGGTCTGCTGGCCGGCCTTGTCCAATACCTGGGCTTCGACGGCCAGGGCATGGTCGTCGGCCAACCCGGCCACCGCGTCGGCGATCAGCTGGGCCTTGTATTCCTCGATCCACCCCTGATCCAACGCGGCCAGGGTTTGCGGCAGGCGGTCGACGAGAGTTCTCGCGAACTTCAGGCGGCGTTGCGCGGCGCGGTCGGAGATGCGCAGCTGGGTGGCCACCTCCAGGTAGGCGAACTCGTCACCCTCGGTATCCCGGGCGTAGGCGGCCAACTGGCGCAACTGGACAGCCTGGTAGTGACCAATCAGGACACCAGCGAACGCCGCCTGCCCCAACAGGTCCTGGGGCTCGGCGGCGGTGGAGTGGTCCTGGATGACGAGCACACCGACACGCTAGCCGACCCCACCGACAATTCCGGCCACCAACGGCTTGATCAACAAATTGGTGGAAGATCTTTTA